>JALZWO010000001.1 GCA_023300375.1 Granulosicoccus sp.
TTGATGCCGCTATCGCACAATCGAAAGCTGAGGCTGCCAATATCTGGCATATCCGAGAACACATAGACATCGCCTTAGAGCCAGACCCTATTTTTGTCTACGACGTAAGCCTACCCATCTCAGAAATGGAATCCTATGTAAACGAACTCCATGTGGAGTTAAGTAAGATCTGGCCTCACCTACAGCTGTATGTTTACGGGCACCTGGCAGATGGAAATTTGCATGTACTAGTGGCCCCTTCTGAAACAGAACAGATGCTAGACGATAACAACACGATACGAGAACAATGGCAGGCACAAAGCAACCAACTAGTTTATGGCCCACTGCAAGCTTTCGGTGGCTCCATATCCGCAGAACACGGCATAGGGCTGACTAAAAAGCCCTACCTGTCCTTGTCACGAAACGACCAAGAAATTGAATTGATGCAACTCCTGAAAAAGACACTGGATCCTAAAAATATCTTGAACCCTGGCAAAGTAATCAATGTTTAAGACTTCACATCATGAAAATAGTCGAGCGAGCATGATTCTATGTTGAGTCGATTGTTTAACCGCTTAGACTCCTTGTCTGCTAAGCACCAACCCTTAAAAACAAATCCAACATGCTTCAAGTAGTAGCGTTAGTCTTGCCGCTATTTGGTTTGATCGTTCTGGGGTATTTAGCTGGACGATGGCGACAGATACCAACAGAGGGCCTCGCATGGATGAATTTTTTTATCGTCTACGTTGCTCTACCCGCATTGTTTTTTAATTTGTTGTCCAAGACGCCAGTAAGCGAATTCGCCAATGGCCGCTTTTTATTAACGACAACGTTAGGTACTGTTGTCGTATTTATACTCAGCTTTTTTATTGGTCGTGCGCTTAGAGGCGCCAACACACAAACAGCCACTATTCACGGATTCGCTGGCGCCTACGGCAATGTCGGATATCTGGGCCCACCACTTGCTATTGCAGCATTTGGCCCAGAGGCGGGAGTGCCAGTTGCTTTAATTTTCTGCATTGATAACTCTATGCATTTCATTCTTGCACCCTCACTGATGGCTATGGGTGGGCAACATAAGCTCAGCAAATATCAATTGGGTAAAGATATCGCGAGTAAAATCTTCACCCACCCGTTTATATTGGCAACGCTTGCAGGGATACTCGCAGCGTTCTTTAGCTTCGTCCCACCTGCCCCCGTGTCATCATTGCTAAATTCTCTGTCGAGCGCCGCAGCCCCTTGCGCATTATTTGTAATGGGTGTTACCGCAGCGCTAAGACCACTTAAAAGAATACCTGTAGAACTTGCGTATTTGGTACCGATAAAGCTGCTGATTCACCCTGCCATCATGTACCTTCTTTTAATACAGATTCCAGATCTGAACACCATTTGGCTTCATTCGGCTGTTTTGCTAGCCGCACTGCCCAGCGCTACAAATGTGTTTGTTATCGCCCAGCAATACGGCGTCTGGGAAGAACGCGCATCAAGCGCCGTTGTTTTGTCTACAGCACTGTCCATCTTCACTCTAACAACGTATTTGTATCTATCTACCAACGGATACCTATAAAAAGATGTCATCAAATGATACTGCTGAGCAAAGTTCGACAATTGCACTCAAACGCCAACGGGTAAAAGCGGCACTTGCCAGTCTGTTTGTCGGTGACTCTTTGTCAATGCCAGTTCATTGGTTCTATAACCCTGGAGACATTCTGCGAGTATTCGGCAACTATGGCATCACGGGTCTAGAGGCAGCTCCCGAAACTCATCCCAGTTCAATTATGTCCTTGCATTCAACAACCGCTGGGGGCAGAGCCAATCGTGGCAAACAACCTGAACAACAGGTTGTAGGAGAGTACATCCTGAAAGGTAAACAACACCTTTGGGGCCGTCCACAAGGGCACTATCATCATGGTATGCAGGCTGGCGATAACACCTTAAACGCCTGGTGGGCAAGGTTGCTCATCAATCATCTGCACGCAGCAGACACTTATCAACCAGACGACTGGGTGCAAACGTATATCGACTTCATGACAGCTGATCCCTCACCACACCCAGACACTTATGCCGAGAGTTGTCATCGCGGATTTTTCGCCAATCTAATTGCTGGCAAACCACCACTCCAGTGCGGGGCCGTGACTCACGACACCCCATCGATGGGAGCGCTCGTTACTATTGCACCTTTAGCCCTTGCCTTGTTCGGGCAAGGTGAGCCTATGGATAAAGTCACAAAATTGTGTCGTGAGCATGTTTGGATGACTCATCCGGACAACTTCCTGATGCAAGTTGTTGACACCTACGTAACGTTATTGAAACAACTACTTGACAGGCCTGCCGGCCCTTGTGAAGACGCCCTGTTTACGCAAGCCGCTACTGTCATACCGGGTACACGTGTCGATAAACTACTGGCGGCTAACAAACCCGATAACTACGTGATTGGTCGAACCTATTCACTGGCTTGCTACATCACTGATTCATGGCCCAGCGTTTGTTATCTGGCTGCCAAATATAATCAGGATATAGCCAAGGCCTTGCTCCTTAATACCAACCTAGGCGGAGAAAATGCCCACCGAGGATCAGTGCTTGGCACTCTACTTGGCATGGTTGACGGAAGTTTTCCAGACAACTGGTATCAAAACCTGACCCTACAACCTGCTCTGGATGTAGAAATTGATCAGTTCCTAAACAAATTTTACCCGTTCGAAGAGGAAACGATTACTGGCTGAGCACGGCCCGCCAGCACTCTGGATATTGGAAATAGAATTAACATCATAAGTAGGCAATAAGCACTCATAAAAAAGAGTTGACGTTCAAACCCAATTCCACGATCAATAAACCAACCCGTTATGCCAGGACCGAGTGCCGAGGCGAAAACCATAGCTGCCGAAACAATGGCACGTATCGATCCTAAATGGCGAGTGCCATATATCTCAGGCCAGATACTGCCAAAGACAGCGCTGGAAATTCCATAGGATGCGCCCAGAAAAAACATAAAAACCTGCATGCTCCAAGGTGTATCGAAATACCCAAGACTGGCGCAACCTATACCCAGTGGGCACAGGAACAGTGGCAACATAATTCTGGCACTAAAGCGATCTATCAATTGCCCTACCAACAATCCCACGCCTATAGAGGTAACAGACATCACGACAAATGAGCTTGCCACAACCGTGGGAGCCCACAGTTTTATCTGTGCCAAGTGAACCTGATGAAAAAATACAGATGTGCCAATGAAGGCTGGCGCGAGGACGCCTGTGCAAACCATCCAGAAAGGCACATCCTTGAGCACTTCAGCACGTGTCCATTGCTTGCCGCGTTCTGACTGCTCACGCTCCGCTGATGTAGGTGTGCGGGCGACAGCGAGTAATTTGTGGCTCAACGGTAACGCCAGTAGCAAAAGACCAACGGCGGCCAACAACCAGGCAATGCGCCAATTGACCAAAACCAGCAAGCTAACCATCAGGATCGGCAATAAACCCTCACCCAGCTGATGCCCAGTTGTCGTGATAGCAACAGCACGTCCACGTTCAGCATGAAACCAACGTCCCATCGCAACCAGAGCCGTGTGAGTGAGCATCCCCTGCCCAAATAAACGCAGAAGATAGATGGCGACCAATAACACTAGCCAGTTCTGCGCAATCGATATAAGGAACGCAGCACCTGCTAATGCCAATATCAAGAACTTTGCAAGCCTTGTCACTTCAATGTGATCGACAATTTTTCCGAGCCAAATCAACGTGATGGCACTTCCCAGTGTCGCCAGCATGTACAGAAAGCCAAATTCCCCGTGGCTCATGTCAAAATCAGACCGGATTTGTCCTGCAAACAGGCTAATAAAGAAAGTTTGCCCCACACTTGAGCAGAAAGTCAGCAGTACTCCACCAGCAAGCCAAGTAAAATTTCGGCGAAAAAAAGCACCAAATGTCTGAGGAAGGTCACGCATTGTGATACTGCTGTCGTGTGAAGCTGAAAGAAACCGGCAAAGACGGTATACTTACCGTAGATGAGTGTTGATAGCCTCATCATTGTGCATTATTCAATAGACGCTTTTACAGCGCAGACCTATTTATGTAACCAATCAGCTAGTCAATGTTTAAGCCAACTTACAGGCTCATGTATCTGATTTAGCGCAACTTCTATTTCAAAACCAGCCCTCTATCGCATAGGTGATGTCGGCTATTTCATTCGTTCAAGAGATTATTACGTGAGTCAAGCCGACAACGAACAGCAATTAAGAATTTGGAAAGACCTGGCCATCAGCAAGCAAATGCTGATGAACGAAGCCGCTTCTGCTCTAAAGTTGAAAGACGATTTCACCGCAGAAGATTTACGTGCAGCTCTAAACACCGCAATTAATCGTGCAAAAGACGCCGACGCTGATATGGCAGAAACGCGTAACCGCGCCTCTGAAGAAATCGGTGCCATGCAGGCCGAAGTAAAGAAAACCATCAAGTCTCGCACTGAAGCAGAGGCACTTCGTGACGCTGCAAACGCTGAAAAAGAAACAGCAGAAGCAGCCTTGGCGACAGGTCGTAAAGACAACGCTGACGGGTTGAGAAAAGCCAAGCGTGCCGTAGAAGACAAGCAAAAAGAACTCAAGGCAATCAATACAGCTCTTGCTGACACGCCTGAGAACATCGTCAAGAAACTCAAGACGTTAAAAAAGCAAAAGCTCGATGAAGGCAATGCTCGTAAGACAGCTGAAGATGCTAACCGCAAGCTTAAGAAAGAAAACAAGGAACAGAAGGAAGAGCTAGAAACTCTTACAGACCTCAAGGAGCAGGCAGCTAGCCTGTTAGCGGCCTACCGTGAATTACGTACTTGGGCAGACGAGGTTGAGGCGCGTGAAGATAGCAAGGACATAGACAATGCAGCGCCCAAAGCTGATGCTAAATTGCTGTCTGCTATCGAAACCACGACTGCCGCAGCCGATGAGACCGAAGAAAAGTTAGAAGCAGCTACAGCGTAGTAACGCCTATGGATGGGTCTAAAAAGACTCATCCACAGCAGCTGAGTACAAGTCACAAAGCGTGACTTCACCAAGTTGACGCCTCCAGCATGAAAATTAATCTCAACGCTGACCTTGGCGAGTCCTTTGGCCCATGGCCCATGGGCGATGATGCCAACCTACTCAAAACCGTTGACTCGGCCAATATAGCCTGTGGATTCCACGCTGGTGACCCTGTAGTCATGAGCAGAACCTTACGCGCTGCAATAGACCGATCAGTCAGTATAGGCGCCCACCCGGGCTTTGCTGACCTGCAAGGTTTTGGACGTCGAAAAATGGAACTGCCGGCGGAAGAACTTACCGCCTTGGTGCAATTTCAATTGTCATCCATCGAGGGTATGGCTCGAACTGCTGGTGGCAAACTTACCCATGTAAAACCACACGGCGCTCTCAATAATATGGCTTGCGATGATAGGGCTATGGCAGATGTTATTACCTCCGCTGTTCATCAGTATGATGCTTCTCTGATCTTTTTAGCTCCAGCCTTATCCGAACTTGAAAAATCAGCGCGAGCGCTAAGCATGCGCGTTGCGGGTGAAGTATTTGCAGACCGTGCATACACAGATTCTGGATCGTTGGTCTCCAGAAGTCAGCCTGGTGCCGTACTGGTAAACACAGAAGATTGCATTGCACACGTCCGAAACATGATAGAAGCCGGGGGAATAGTCACCCAAACTGGCAAGGTATTATCGACCACGTTTAAAAGTATTTGCATTCATGGGGACAACCACCATGCCGTCGAGAGCGCAAAACGCATACGCCAAACACTACTTGACGATGGGCATGAACTTTTGGCCCTGAGCGAACTTGAATACGTCTCCCGTTAGCTCTCTTAAAGTAATCGAAAAGTTACAGACAGCTAGTCTACCCTGCGCTTCTGGCCTGTTTTGCGAGGGATGTTTCTAAATGCAACAATTGCACCATCCCAAGTACAAAAATTTGAGTTTAGACTATATTCATAGTAAGGGAATTTTCAGAGCTTTCATCATGAGCAGTTTGACAAAAAATATTTTGGTCACGTGTTTTTCAGTCTTAGCAATCACCAGCTGTGGTGATTCAAGTAAGGAGCCAGTGTCGCAGGTTCAAGAAGCTTTAGAGCAAGCTGTTAAAGCAGGAGGCGATACGGTGCGAACAACCGTAGACAACTCACTTGAAGAAGGTGCAGAACAATGGACAAAATCAGAGCAGCTTAATGAACTCGCTGATGAGTTGAATTCTGAGCTTGAGCCAAAGTCGACGGTTGCGAGCGGCGACATTCCGTATCCTTTATATCCTAATGGTTCTAAATACAGAATTGGTGGAGAAAACGGGCTTAGAATCGTCCTGTTTCAAACAGAGGATTCGTTTCAGGAGGTAGACACTTACTTTCAAGAGCAAGCAAATATGTCTCGTCTAGATGCCATGCAAGATTATGTTCGCTACAGCGCTTCAGCCGACGATATTGATCCTTGGGCTACAGGAAAACCTGGAATAGTAATCCACGAGTTTAATGATGAAGCAGCTAAGTCAGCTGTTGGAGCTGATGGTACAGCTCGAACCAACATCATTATGAGCTACTGAAAACCGATCAAGGGTCTATGGCAATATAAAGCCGCTACGAAGAAAATCGGTTGCATTTCTGATGAGCTGCCCACCTCTACAGTAGGCCATTTTGGTTTGAGGCAGACTCAACGTTTAGCTTTGCTAAACGTTGAATTCCTCTAATAAAATAGAAATTTTGATCCCGAATTTTTCTCCTAGGATGTGGAGCTGCTCGTATGCAGTTACTGGGCAACTGACTATAAGATTGCCACCAAAAAACTTCCTAGGGAACTGAAAACAGAAGCTTATACCAAGCCCCTGTTATCTAGCACACCTGACTAAATCTCTGGCACTCTCAGACGAGCTCGTTGAGGCGTCATGTCAACACTAGTGGATGGCTTGTTCAAACTACTCCCAGTAGCCGAATAGGATGATGCAGAGTTGAGTAATGAAGACGGACTTACAGCCTCACTGTGAGCCTTGTTTAGATTTCCACTGGAGATCTCGAGGATTTCTGCCGCTAACAACGAACCAAGCGTTATGCCAATGGCCGCCGTCACTTTGCGAAGGAGAACAATTGATATATTGCCTTGCCCAGATTCCAGTTGCGCCAAATAGCGCTCTGATACACCTGACACTTCAGAGAGGCGTTTTCTCGACATCCGAAGTACCGAACGTTGAGCTCTCACCCTGAGACCCACAATTCGAAGAAATTCATCTGTAGGCAGAGCATCCAGCCCAGCGAGGTGTTGGTGTTGATTCCGAGTTAGGCTGAGATGGTCATCCTGAGGCTCCTCCGAAGTCTCCACATCGCATTGCCGCGGTGGTGATTGAGAATTCGCAGCTGCGCTATAGTCATCAAACGAGTTACTCATCTACACTTCTCCATTAGTGATTTGGTTTCACGGTACTGCTGCCGACTTTATCACGCAACTTTAATGGCGTCTGTTTTTTTGTAACAATTTTTTACATAAAAATTAAACTTGTGAGTCGATTCTTGCTTGCATGTGAATCACACTCAGCGCAGTAGATCGCGTGCTCTACTCAATTTCTCCGCATCAGGCAGATCGGGACTCAGAACCACCGCAGTGGCCACATCATTTGCAGAAGACTCATTTTTATGTCTTGTTGCACTTGATTTACCTCGGACCATCACGAACAAAGAGAATAGTCCTACGACGAGCAACACAAACGGCCCAATCCACAAAATCATCGTTTTACTGTTAAATCTAGGACGATACAGTACAAATTCCCCGTATCTGGATACCAGATACTCTTCGATATCCGCTTGATTTCCACCGGCCTCAATGAGCCGACGAATTTCGCGACGTAAATCCCCCGCTAGGCTGGCATCTGAATCAGCCAGATTCTGGTTTTGACACTTAAGGCAGCGATACTCGCGCAACAGCTCTTGGTACATCACTTTATGTTCAGGATTGGAAAAGCTAACCAGTTCATCGGCAGCATGCAATTGCCCAGTGGTAACCAGGAAACACAACAACAGTGCACTTGCACACACACCAGTGCTCAGCCTTAACCGCAGAAAAACAGAATTCATGTTAAAGGTTCCTGTTGTAGCTGATCGATGACGGGCAAAATATGCGCTTCTAGATCACCGTCAAGCACGGGCCCCACATGTTTGTAACGGACTCTTCCCGAGCGATCTATAATGAAGGTTTCCGGCACCCCATATACTCCCCAGTCCAATCCTACATCTCCTTGGTTATCGTCAAGCAAATGAGTAAAAGGATTACCTAACTGGCGCAGCCAACTTAAGGCATTATCCGCCTCATCTTTGTAGTTCAGCCCTACCAGTGGCACATCCCTCTGTGCGGCCAACTGCTTCAGATAAGGGTGCTCTGCAACACAAGGCCCACACCAACTAGCCCATACATTGAGTACCCACACCTCACCCTTCATGGATTGACTATCAAAAATCCCATCAGATGCTGGCAACTTGGCGGAGGTAAATTGCGGCGAGAGTTTTCCAATTAATGGAGAGGGTAATTCTGCTGGATCTAAAGATAGACCTTTAAACAAAAAGCCTGCGATTCCAAGAAACAGTACAAACGGCAGAAGTTTCAACCATGACGCCATCAGATTACATCGCCCTTACCCGCAGAATTCATCACAGGCGCTGTACTTGACGAGGGGCGTGCACTTGCTCCGCTTGCACCTGCGCCTGTATTGTTAGCATATTGTGTTGCCTTCTGTGCCACCCTGCGATATCGACGATCTAGTGCCGCAAGCAAGCCGCCCATAGCCATGAATATTGTACCCAGCCAGATCCAACGAATGAAAGGTTTGGTCTGGATGCGAACACTCCATGCTTGACCATCTTCTAGCGGTTCACCTAACGCAATAAACAAGTCACGTGTGAAGCCTGCGTCAATGCCGGCCTCTGTCATGGTGTCTCTTCTAACATCGTAGATTCGTTTCTGGGGTTTGATTTGCCCAATGAACTGCTCACCTTTGGTCACATTAAAAACGCCTTCGTAAGCATCAAAATTCGGCCCTCGAACCTCATCAATAGACGCCAACGAAAATGTGTATCCGCCAGCCTGATAAGTGTCGCTAGGTTCCATTCGCAACGTATTTTCAGAAGTGTATATAGACGTTAATGCGATTCCAACAGTGAAAATAGCCAACCCTACATGCGCTGTACTCATACCCCAAAAGGCCGCAGGTGTATGCATTACAGCCGACAGCCGTTTGCGTTTATTTCTGAACCTATGAACGATTCCATAGACAGTTGATGCCGTTATCCATACAGCCATAGCGATGGAGGCAGCTGCAGCTACGCTGAAGTATTCGAGAGTAGACGCTAACCCGAATCCCATAGCGATACTTATCACTGCCAAGCTGATGAGGCTTGCCTTGCGACCAGTGAGTTTGTCACGCTTCCAGTTCAACACCGCACCCACACCTACAACCAGCAAAATGGGCAGCATGAGCGGTACGAATACAGCATTAAAATATTGCTCACCTACCGAGATTTTTCCAAGACTTAACGAATCAATGATTAACGGATACAAGGTGCCCAGAAGCACTGCAGCGCAAGCAACCACTAACAATATGTTGTTGAGCAACAATCCTGACTCGCGCGAGACCAATTCATAACTGGCTGTAGATTGCAGCTTGTTTGCACGTATGGCGAAGAGCAACAGCGAGCCGCCTATCACTACACCCAGAAATAACAATATGTACAAACCACGCGTTGGATCAGACGCAAATGAATGCACTGATGTCAATACGCCCGAGCGCACTAGAAACGTTCCTAACAAACTCAGGGAAAATGCCAGTACTGCAAGCAACACCGTCCACGCCTTGAAGACGCCTCGTTTTTCGGATGCTGCAAGAGAGTGAATAAGGGCTGTGCCCACTAACCACGGCATAAAAGACGCATTTTCTACAGGATCCCAGAACCACCAGCCTCCCCAACCCAGTTCGTAGTAGGCCCAAAAGCTTCCCAAAGAAATCCCAATTGTAAGAAACATCCACGCTATGTTAGTCCACGGGCGCATCCAGCGAAGTGTGGCAGCATCGAGTTGCCCACCAATTAAAGCGGCAATGGCGAAAGCAAAGGCTACAGAGAACCCGACGTAGCCCAGGTACAACATGGGCGGATGTATTGCCATACCCGGATCTTGCAACAAGGGATTAAGCGACGCACCGTCCAAGGGTATTGGAAACATTCGTTCGAACGGGTTAGAGGTCAGTAAAATAAAAAGCAAAAAACCAATGCTGATAAAACCGAGAACCGACAAGACACGCGCCAATAAGACTTGCGGCAACGACTTACTGAAGGCGGCAACCGCCCCCACCCAAAGAGCCGAAATAAAACACCAGAAAAGAATTGAACCTTCATGCCCACCCCAAACGCCAGAGATTTTATACACGAAGGGCAGACCTGAATTACTGGTGTTGGCCACATACAACACACTGAAATCGTTGCTAATAAAAGCCCACGTAAGGCAAGCGTACGACAAAGACAACACGAACGCGTGTGCGCCTGCGGCAGGCCTAGCGATATCCATCCAACTACGTTGACCAGTGAAGCTTCCAATCATTGGCACCACAGCTAAGACTATAGCGGTACAAAGACCAAGTATTAATGCGAAATGTCCTAGCTCTGGAATCATGGCGATACCGTTGTCTTATTTTTGAATGTTGCTTCAGTCCCCGGCATATTGCCTGCCCGCTCTAGGGCGTCAGCAACTTCAAGAGGCATATAATTTTCGTCGTGTTTCGCCAGAACCTCTGTGGCGGTGAACTTGCCACTTGAGTCAATTGAACCTAATGCCACAATGCCCTGCCCTTCACGGAACAGGTCTGGCAAAATTCCATCGAAACTCACAGCCACGCTCTGACCTAGATCAGTAAGCTGAAAATTAACTTCTAGGCTATTTTGGTCGCGCGCAACACTGCCTTCAACCACCATACCTCCGATTCGGAATGGCGTACCCGCAGCCACATTTCCGGCAACCACGTCTGAAGGAGAATGAAACAGCATGATGTTGTCGCGGAAAGCATTAACGCCAAGAGCCGCTGCTACCCCAACGCCAGCCAGCATGAGGCTAACTAACATGAGTCGTTGTTTACGCTTAGGGGTCATTTTTGTCTTCGCGCCTGATGTTGCAAGGCTCTTTTAAACGATTGCTGCTGACTTTTGCGGAACTGAAATGAAGACCACAAGACTATGCCCATCAGCAACACAGCTGTGAGCGCGTACGAAGTCCAGACAAAGAAGGCGTAACCGCCCATGTGAAAAAATACGGCTACGCTATCCATTGGTACGTTCTCCGGCAAGCGCCGCCACCCAAGACGACCTAGCTTCGCGCTCAAGAATGAGTGTTCTGACGCGCACCATCAAATTGAAGAAGTAGAGCGTCTGAAATGCAAACACCATGATTAATAGAGGCCTGAGCATAGAGATATGCATAGACGGCTTGTCAAATTTAGTAATACTGGCTGGTTGATGCAATGTGTTCCACCATTCGACAGAAAAGTGAATGATCGGGATATTAACCACCCCCACAACGGCCAGAATGGCGGCAGCTCTTGCCGCACCCTGCTGCGTCTCCATCGCACCGCGCAAGGCAATGTAGCCGAGGTAGAGGAACAGCAAAACAAGCTCTGAAGTGAGCCTTGCGTCCCAAATCCACCAAGTGCCCCACATGGGCTTGCCCCAAAACGAACCGGTGAGTAACGCCACTGCCGTAAAAGCTGCGCCGATTGGCGCTGAAGCCACGGCCACCACGTCAGCGATCTTTAGACGCCAAATTAGGAACACCGCACTGGAAATCGCCATGACCATGTAAACAAACATGGACATCCAGGCAGCAGGCACATGAATGAAAATAATGCGATAGCTGTCGCCTTGCTCATAGTCGGCAGGGGCTACCACCAACCCAAGGTACAAACCGATCAGCAACGACAATACGCACGCACCCGCTAACAAGGGGCTCAAAATCCCCGCAACGCGGTACATGAACGGTGGCGATCCGAATTTATGAATCCACTTGAACAATGCTTTTTTAGCTCTAATCTGAGACGACTCTGTATTCTAACGTTTTACGTCAATCGTCGGTTACCGGACGCTGAAGTAACTGGGTATTTTTGTTCGAATTAACCATGAGGAATCATCGACATTTCAAGCGGTTCGGGTATCTTTATTCACAGGCAAAACCTGCGCCGAAGTAAAATCTCTTGTGTTAGCGCCCGACAGAGACCCCAACGCGCAAGGCTGCTGCAATAGCCAAGGGAGCTAAAGACACCGCTAAGGCCAAAACGGCCGCCAATACTGAAATTTGCGTTGATATAGGCAAACCCATGCTAGACGAGGAGACAGCCCCACTGCCAAATATGAGTACAGGAACAGTCAGCGGCAATACCAATAGTGACAACAAAACGCCACCTTGGTTCACGCTCACAATTAGTGCGGCACCTATGGCGCCAATGAAACTCAATGACAGCGTGCCTATCGCTAAGCTGATAACCAGCACCCCGTAAGCCGATGAGGGCATTTGCATCACCAAAGCCAACAATGGAGACAAGAGCACTAACGGTAATCCGCCTGTACTCCAATGCGCTAGCACCTTGGCGATCACTATCACGCTTAGGGGTTGACCACTGATCACTAACTGCTCTAGAGTGCCGTCGTTGAAATCGTGAGCGAACAGCGAGTCTAGTGACAACATCATGGACAGTAGAGCACTCACCCAGATAATTCCCGGAGCAATCGTTGCCAGCGTTTGCGGCCCCGGGCCAATACCCAGTGGAAACAACGAGACAACAATGACAAAAAAGAACAACGTATTGAGCCATTGACCTACAGAGCGCATAGCCAGCGTCAGATCCCGTCGATACACTCGCCAGAACACTCGACTTAAACTGATATCAGTGCGCGGTGGGTGCGAAGAATCACTCATTCGGCGCCACCAAGCTCGATGGTGCTCACTGAAATATCATCAAATGACAGAGGTTGATGCGTGGTGAAGACCACCGCGCCACCCTGTGAAGCATGCTTGGTAATCTGTTCGCGCACCCACGCCGAACCTTGAGCATCCAGTGAGGTCAAGGGTTCATCCAAAACCCACAGCCTGGCCTGCTGCAGTTGCAAACGAGATAGATTAATCCGCCGCTTCTGGCCAGCAGAGAGCGCGGCGCTTGGCAAATCTATACGGTCGCTAATGCCTAGCTCATCGAGCACTTGCACAACATCAGCACGACAATCATCAGGTAGCTCAGGACATAAGGTTTTTATATTTTCCAGAGGTGTAAGCCCTGGACTAATTCCCGGTTTATGCCCCAAGTACAGCAGCTCTGCATAGAGCCCATCACGCGCGCGAGCAAAGGGCTGTCCGCACCAAAAAACCTCCCCCTCATCAAATTCTGCAAGACCAATCAGTGCTCTGAGCAACGTGGTCTTGCCACAGCCATTGGTGCCCTGTATTTGCAGAACATCACCTGCATGTAGTTGTACATCCAGCTCATCCATTAGCAGGTTGTCACCGCGCCATATCGTAATGCCTTTTGCTTCAAGCAAAAGCTCTACTGACTCACTCATAGTTCTTGGCAATCACTCGCTTAGTTGGGTGCCGGCTCTGACAACGGCATGAAGACACCACTGGATTCTACTCCAAGCACACCCCCACGCTCCTCAGCCCAATCAGCTAATTGATAGAAAACGGGACGCAGTAGTAACGCTCGCAACCTATCGCGAACAACGACATAAGGCGCAGGCTCACCATCAGGAACCTTATACTCAACTTTAATCGTGTGGTTTGCATCTGCCACGACCTGTTCGCCCACATTGGTGGTGAATACCAGTGTAGTGGCTAAGGGGGCACCATGACGCTCAACCAACACGCAGGTGAACGGCGCATCGTCAACACAAATTCGAAGCCGTTCTTGCGGCGTCACCAGATAGGTACATCCATCATCATCTACGCGCAAGACAGAAGAGAAAAGCTTCACCATACGCTCACGCTCAATACGTGAACCACCGTAATACCATTCTCCGTTGCGTGCTATGCGAATGTCGATATCACGCGTGCTTGTGGGATGCCAGTCGTGAACCGGCGGTAGGCTTTGTGAACTTATCATTTGCTCAATGATGTTCAGTTGACTGTCGTTTGCACTCATATTTAATCAGGCGTACCACGTTGATCGTCAACGACGATCCCATCATCAGGTAAAGCATCAACAATGACCACGCTTCCAGATAAGCCAGTCGCCTTTTTCAGTGTTGCTTCTACCGCCGTCGCAAGCTCAGTACCCGAGATTTGCGATGCAGATTGTGAAGCATCAGCAAGCGTCACATTAAGTGTCATTACATCGCGATCATTCACACGAGACACCATTAAACGCCAACGCACCAACTCAGGGTGTTGCTTATTTAATGAAGCAAATTGAAGAGGATCGACAAACATGCCTTTAACCTTCACGCGTTGATCAGCTCGCCCCATCCACCCTGCTAGTCGCATATTGGTTCTTCCACACGGGCTTGTCTGCGTAACTTGCCGAGACAGATCGCCTGTTCCAAATCGCACAAGTGGATAATCTGGGTGCAAGCGTGTCACCACAATTTCACCTACCTCTCCGGGTGTCACGGGCGTACCCGTACCGGGCACAAGGATTTCCACAATGAGACCTTCATTGACCACCATGCCAGTCACTATTTCATCACCTTTGCAACTTTCGTAGGAAATTACGCCCAGATCAGCCGTGGCGTAACATTGCATAACCTTAATACCCTGCTCTTGATAGCGTTCGCGCATAGCGGGAAAAAGAGCACCGCCTGATACCAACGCACGTTGAATGTGTTCTAAGGGCTTACCTTCTTTTTGAGCATGATCGAGCATGACTTGTAAGTAATCTGGCGTGCCTACGTACACACTCGCCGCTGTGTGTCGCATCGCCTCAACTTGGCCCTGCGTATTTCCCACTCCGGCAGGAAATACAATGCAACCCAACGCGCGAGCGGCCTCATCCAGAATGAATCCACCCGGAGTGAGGTGATAGGAGAATGCATTGTGTACTTTGTCGCCAGCGCGAATACCTGCTGCATGCAAAGCTCTAGCGCCTTGCCATGGATCGGCACCCGGCAGCTGGGGTTCCCACACAGGACCTGGCGACATGAATATCCGCATGCCATTTAAAGCTGCCTCACGAACAAACCCACCAAAAGGGGGTTTAATCTGTTGAGCGGTTATCAGATCGTTTTTGCGTAGCACCGGCAACTCGCTTAAGGCCTCGCGGGAATTGACTTCCTGCAATTCATACCCGGCAAGATGTGCGGCTAAGCCCTTACACTGTGCAGCGCAGGCAGACAGGCGAGCCCCGAAATTTCTGAAAAGGGAGGCTTCTCTTGCTGCAGCAGTTTGAATGTCAGAGTCGTCGTACATCATGCAAGGTCTTCAATCACGGGTGAACTCACCCTAGTGTTGCATAAAATACGATTAGAGACGCTTATAGAGCTATCTATTAGTGAATCGCACTTACCTAAGCTTGCCACCTTGGATTCTTAGCCTTCGCTGGAATGAGGTGTACTTACATTCTGGCTACTATCAGTGCCATTCATCTATCAGTACTAGAAGTGGCCCCACTATGCGGGATATTTACTCGATAGAGCCTGACGCTGGCCTACAGACCCAAGATCGAATTTGAATCAAGCCAACCAACGCTTACGTCGTTTGTAATGTTTGACGTTGCGAAAACTTCGCCGCCCCTCACCACCAGTCCCTAGATAGAACTCTTTGACATCACTGTTTTCGCGCAACTCCTCGCCCGTTCCATCAAGCACTACACGACCTGACTCCAGAATGTAGCCATAGGTGGCATAGCGCAATGCGATGTTCGTGTTCTGCTCAGCCAGTAAGAATGACACACCCGTATCTCTATTAAGCTGTTTGACGATTTCAAAAATCTCCTCGACCAATTGTGGCGCTAAACCCATGGAGGGTTCATCGAGCAAAATCATCGACGGCTTGGACATCAGAGCACGCCCAATAGCACACATCTGCTGCTCACCACCAGAGGTATACCCCGCCTGACTGGCACGACGCTCTCGCAATCTTGGAAAATAGTCGTACACCATCTCCATATCTTGCTTAATGGCTTTGTTACCATCTTTACGCGTAAAGGCACCGGTCAGCAAATTTTCTTCGATGCTTAAATGGCCGAAACAGTGTCGGCCTTCCATCACCTGAATACAACCACGGCGCACCAGTTGGTTTGGGGACAAAGACTGTACTTGTTCACCTTTGAATTCAATCGTGCCTTTAGTGACTTCGCCCCGCTCAGCCCCTAACAGATTAGAAATGGCCTTGAGGGTGGTTGTCTTGCCAGCGCCATTAGCACCTAAAATAGCAACGATGCCGCCTTCGGGTACATTCAACGACACGCCTTTCAGCACCAGAATAACGTGATCATAAATGACCTCAATATTGTTAACACTGAGAATGTTTTTGACGCCACGATCAGCGTCCGCTTTGTTAATTGTGGTGTCAGATGATTGCATAAAGGGTTGTCAGCACTCACTTAAAAAATGCGCTGACAGAACGAATCACTATTCGCCCTGCCAGCAGTATTGCGTAGGTTTCTATCTTTGCAAATTAGATGGCTAGTTAGAGCACTAACTAGCCATTTAACTAGCATCAAACCAAACAGCTCACTAGCCACACGCTTGCGGCTGCCAATCTGGCTTGTCAGAGACATAAGTAGCTGCAGCCTCTTCGAGCATTGGTCGAACGATATCAGTCATCGGCGCGATCAAGTCAGTGATACGTTCAAAATCTGAACCGTTCCATTGCTGGATAAAGATGGGGCCGTTGCCTTCATGATCACCACATGATCCTGTGACTTCTCCCGTGAAGTTAGGCAAGCCTAGCTCTGTCAATCGTGCTTCGGTCAGGTTAATGGCTTCGAGACCATCTCTCATGTCGGCACCAGTGATCACAGACTTGCCGGTTGCTGCTTGCGCTTCACGCACAGCTTCAGCCAAAATCACCGCGTTGAAGAGTCCACGGTTGTACAGGACGTTACCCACATCATCGCGTGAGGAAACCTTACTTAAACCTTTATCCACCACATGCGTGAGAACGTCCTGAATCGCTGGAAAATCTTGACCTATTCCCGAAAAGTTAGCGGCAAGATAACCCTTACCTGCTTCGCCCACAGCGTTCAGGTCAGCGTGTGATCCTGCCCACCAGTTACCTATGAATTTATCAAGAGGGAAACGAATTTTCACCGCCTCTTTAATCGCTGTTGGGTTCATCGCACCCCAACCCCACATGATCATCCAATCAGGGCGTTCTTTTCGCACATTCAACCATTGTGATGATTGATTCTGCATCTCTTTAACACCAACAGGAAACTTGGCAACCTCAAAACCCATGGACTCTGACAATTGATCAAGTAGAGGTATAGGTTCTTTTCCGTAGCCAGCATCAAGATAGATAAAACCAATTTTCTTACCTTCAATCCCGTCTTGGCTATCGATGTATTTCAAGATAGATGACAATTGACTCCAGTATGAGGCTGGATAAACAAACGTCCAGGGAAATTGCTCGCCATCAGCAGCAGCTGACAAGCCATAGCCCATAGAGAAAACAGGGATTTCGTCAACAGGTGCCTTAGGGATCAAGGCCAGTGTTATGCCTGTTGACAACGGACTGTAAGCCAATGGCTTGTTGCCTTTGGTGGCTTCATAGCACTCAATACCCTTTTGAGAGTTGTACGCAGTTTCACACTCATCAACATCAATTTTGACACCATTGATGCCACCATCGCGCTCATTAAGCATGTTGAAGTAATCAGCATAACCATCAGCAAATGGAGTACCACCACCAGCGAACGGACCAGTGCGATACGTCATGGAAGGCATGTACATGCTGTCTTGAGCAGCTGCGTAAGGTGCCCAACTGCCTAGTGCGAGCACGCCAGCTGACAGTAAAGTAAGTGTTTTTAGTTTCATTGGTTATCTCCTTGCGGTGGTACGGAATTGTTACTTTTATTATTCTAAGGATGGTGTCAGGTACTTGAATAAGGGAAAGGCCAAGTACGAAGCTTTTCCTTGGCGATCTGCCAAAGTCTGGCCAAACCATGCGGTTCAACAATCAGGAAAAAAATGATAAGTACACCAATAACAATATTGGTGATGTGCTCGGTGGTAGCCGCAATTAAATCTAGGCCCAGCATCGATGGCACAGCTCGAATAATGACTGGCAATACCCAAATGAATGCGGCGCCCATAAAGCACCCAGTCAGAGAGCCCATCCCACCGATAATCACCATAAAAAGAATAAGAAACGAATGGTTGATATCAAAAGCTTCCACCTCGGCAGAACCCAGCCACATAAAAACCATCAGCGCACCCGCTACACCACAGTAGTAGCTAGAAAATGCAAACGCTGACAGCTTGGCGTACAACGGTCGAATGCCCATGAGCTCGGCGGCGATATCCATGTCACGAATCATCATCCAGCTACGACCGATACGACCGCGCAACACATTCGCAGCAACCAGAGTGAGTAACGCTACGATACTCAAGATGACTAAGTAGCGAGCTACAGGTGATGCTGACGCCCCTGTTATGGCGATATCAAATAGCTTCCTTTGAGGAACCTCTATTGCGCCAGAATCGTTGTAGTTGTACAGCCACTCGATACGCAGGAAACACCATTCAAGGAAGAACTGCGCGGCAAGCGTTGTGATGGCCAAATACAACCCTTTGATTCTCAAACTGGGCAAGCCAAATGCTATACCGGCAATCGCTGAAAAAACGCCGGAACACAAGATGAGAATGATGATATTGGTATCTGGGAAGTAGGTTGCTAGCTTGTAGCACGAGTATGCTCCTACCCCCATAAAAGCCCCTGTTCCAAGCGATAACTGCCCAGCGTAACCTGTGAGGATGTTAAGGCCCACGGCTGCCAATGCAAACACTAAAAACGGGATCATGATGGCACCAATGAAAAAATCACTGGTAAATGCAGGGATAAATAAAAATGCCGATATGAGGATAACGAACAGACCAATACGATCTTGCGCTATGGGCAATAACGCCTGATCAGCTGCGTAACTGGTTTTAAATTGTCCAGCTTCTCTGTAGAGCATGGTTTCAGACTCTCTCTATGATGCGTTCGCCAAACAAACCTTGGGGCCTGAACAATAAAAATATCAATGCCAGTACATAGGCAAACCACGCTTCTACGCCGCTACCTAAAAGCGCTCCCCAGTAAACCTCAAACATTTTTTCGCCAATACCGATAATTAGTCCGCCTACGATAGCTCCGGGTATTGAGGTAAACCCTCCTAGTATCAGCACGGCTAGGGCTTTCAAGGCGATAATTTCGAGTGCAAAAGAGACCTCCGATCGCGCACCCCACATAATGCCCGTGACCAGTGCAACAATGCCTGATGCGAACCAGACAATGGCCCAAATCTGATTCAATGAAATACCAACAGACAACGCCGCTTGATGATCATCAGCCACAGCTCTTAGTGCTCGGCCAATGCGGGTTTTTGAAAAGAACACCGCTAGCGCAATAACCATTAGTAATGCAATCACGGTAGCTGCAACATCAATGTGCTGCAAAATGACAAGTCCACCAAATACTTCCAAGTCGGTGGAGCCTGTAGGCAGCCCCAGCTGCTCAGTAATCATGGGCTTGGGCTCACCACCAAAAAACAATTGGCCAACCCCTTTCAATATGAGAGTGAGGCCAATGGTGGCCATGAGCAGAATGGCATCGTGTTGATTAACCAATTTGCGTAATACCATGCGCTCTATGCCAACAGCCAGTAATGCCATCACACCTAAGGACAGGACAACAGCAAGCCAGGCGGGCACACCCATCTCGTGAAGGCTAACCAATACCAAGGCCGCAAATACCACCATGATGCCTTGGGCAAAATTGAACACACCAGAGGCTTTGTAAATCAATACAAAACCTAAAGCAATAAGCGAGTAGAGAACACCTGCAACAAAGCCCTCCCAAATCACTTGTAGGAAAAAATCAGGGAACGCCAGCATTTCCTGAAACGGCTCGACAAATACCGAAAGTAAAACATCCATCAGTGGCCAACTCCCAGATAGGCATCGATAACTTCCTGACTCGATTGCACTTGCTCTGGTGTGCCATCGGCAATCTTCTTGCCGTAATCAAGTACAACGACTCGATCGGCCAGATCCATAACAACGCCCATATCGTGCTCAATCAGAGCAATCGTGGTTCCAAATTCTGTGTTCAGGTCGATGATGAAACGACTCATGTCTTCTTTTTCTTCCAGATTCATTCCGGCCATCGGTTCGTCCAGAAGCAACAGGTCAGGCTCCATGGCCATTGCTCGCCCAAGCTCAACACGCTTCTGTAAGCCATAGGGCAACTTACCCACTGGTTGCTTTCTGATGTGCGCAATCTCAAGAAAGTCGATGATCTCTTCTACCTTTTCGCGATGACGGATTTCTTCATTGCGAGCGGGGCCCACATGAATCATTTGCCAGAAAAATCCTCGACGCATTTTTAATGAACGCCCCGACATGATGTTGTCCAGAGTGCTCATGCCTTTAAACAAGGCAACATTCTGAAATGTGCGCGCAATACCGGATGCCGCTGCTTGATGGGGTTTCATGCGTCGGCGTTTTTTACCACGAAAACTAATGACTCCCTCTTGCGGGTGGTAGAAGCCATTAATGACATTGAGCATGGAGGTTTTGCCGGCGCCATTGGGGCCAATAATCGCCCGCACCTCACCTTTCATAATGTCAAAAGAGATATCGGTAATGGCTTTAACACCGCCAAACGACAATGACACGTGACTAACACTTAAAAGCTCTTCAGTATGCAAAGGCGCCGAAGATTGATCGACATGCTCAGGTGAATCTGATTTTTGGGAGGATGTGCCTAGGGCTGTTGCACTCATTATGATGCCATCCGAAGTGCAGGTTCAGCGCCCACATTACGAATGGTCACATCGGCCTCTATCGTGCCCTTGCGGCCATCTTCAAAGACAACGGTAGTGGAGACAAACTGAGATGTCTTATCGCTATAAAGTGCCTCTATTAATGGCTCATAGCGTTCGTTTATAAACTTGCGCCTAACTTTTTGGGTGCGGGTAAGTTCACCATCATCCGCATCAAGTTCCTTGTGCAGAACCAGAAATCGCTTGATACAGGCGCCTGCAACACGTGGCTCAGCGCTAAGATCTTTGTTGACCTGCTGGATATGCTCTTCCACCATGTCGTACACCAAGGGGTGACCGGCCAACTCTTGATAAGAGGCATAAACAATATTGTTGCGTTCAGCCCAATTGGCGACTGCTGATAAATCGATGTTGACGAAAGCGCTGACGTAATCTCGCTCATGGCCGAACGCGACGACTTCTTTAATATTGGCAAAAAATTTGAGTTTGTTCTCAATGTATTTAGGCGGAAACAAACTGCCATCGTTCAACTGCCCCACATCTTTTGCACGATCAATGATGCGTAAGTGACCTTTATCATCGATATAACCCGCATCGCCGGTATACACCCAACCGTCACTTGTTTTAGTGGATGCTGTGGCTTCGTCGTTCTTGTAATAGCCGATAAATACGCCAGGCGATCGGTACAGCACCTCCCCGTTGTCGGCAATTTTTAATTCAACGCCTAAAGAGGCAGTACCGACTGTGTCAGCATCTATCTGTCCATCAGGCTGAGCAGTAATGTAAACACTGGCTTCGGTTTGCCCATACAGCTGTTTAAGGTTGATACCCATCGATCGATAAAAACGAAAGATATCTGGTCCGATGGCCTCCCCCGCGGTGTAAGCCACTCGCACTTTACTCATCCCAAGCCTGTTTTTCAGCGGGCCGTAAACACAAAACTCCCCTAGGGCGTAGTGCATACGAGATAACCATGAGACAGACTCTCCATCTAATAAAGCCACACCGTGTTTCTTGGCGACATTAATGAAGTGATTGAACATGGCACGCTTGGGCCTGCTGGCATCCTCCATTGTCACCATAATGGTGGTGAGCAAGGTTTCAAACACGCGCGGCGGAGCGAAGAAGTAAGTAGGGGCAATCTCGCGTCGGTCTGCCGTAATGGTATCCAGACTCTCTGGACAGCAAACGCAATACCCGGCCGTTAGCGATTGTCCATAACTGAACACATGATCACCTACCCAGGCCAATGGAAGATAAGCAATGGTTTCCTCACGCTCGTCCAGATTATCAAAGGTGTTAGCGTTAATGCAGGTCACCATGAGGTTAGTATGCGAAAGCATCACGCCTTTGGGCTTACCTGTAGTGCCCGATGTGTACAGCATGACGCACAAGTCATCGCTGACTAAAGAATCAATATCGTTGCGCCACTGCACTGATCGGTTTTGATCACGCTCTAGCGCGTGATGCCCCATCTGCTGTACTTCTTTTATAGAACGAACATGTGGCATGTCGTAATCACGCAGGCCACGTTCTTCATCGTAAAACAATCCATCAAGCTCTGGCAGTTGCTCCTGCACAGACAAGACTTTGTCGATTTGTTCCTGATCTTCGCAAACAGCGAAGCGAACGCCTGCGTGTTCCAGAACAAACACCATCTCTTCGGCGACAGCATCCGAATACATGGGTACGGGAATCGCACCAAGCGATTGAATAGCAGAGAAGCTCCAGTAGAGCCGCGGGCGATTCGCACCGATTATCGCAACCTTGTCTCCACGCTTGACGCCTTGTTCCTGTAACCCAATGGCGTACGCCTGTACCTGCTCGTGCATCTCTCGCCATGTCCACTCACGCCATATGCCCAGATCTTTATGTCTCATAGCAACCCTGCTGGAGAATTGCTCGGCGTTCCTTAATAAATAATGAGGCAGACTTGGCAGAGTTTGCATTGTGACGTTTGGTTACAAGACTTATTTGTTAGGGCAACAATACCGCACTTACGCCCCCCATGTAACCCCTTAGCACTTCTGGTACTTCGATACTGCCATCAGTTTGCTGGTAGTTTTCCAAAACAGCAATCAGTGTGCGGCCAACCGCAAGGCCAGATCCATTGAGTGTGTGTAGCAGCTCTGTCTTTTTTGTGGTCGGATCACGAAACCTTGCCTGCATTCGACGAGCTTGAAAATCTGTGCAATTACTCACCGAAGAAATTTCGCGGTAGGTGTTCTGAGCAGGTAGCCAAACCTCCAGATCGTAGGTCTTAGCCGCGGCAAAACCAATATCGCCACCGCACAAGGTCACAACCCGATAAGGCAATTCGAGTTTCTTCAGAATATTTTCAGCATGCTCGGTCATAGATTCCAGAGCTGCGAATGATTCATCTGGGTGGACTATCTGTACCATTTCCACTTTTTCAAATTGATGCTGACGAATAAGCCCGCGGGTATCACGCCCATAGGATCCAGCCTCTGAACGAAAGCAGGCGCTATGGCAAGCGTAGCGAATAGGCAAGTCGGCAATATCAACAATGGAATCTCGAACCGTATTGGTAACTGGCACTTCCGAGGTAGGAATCAGGTAGTAATCATTTGAATCAGCACCCGCCTCAGTGCGTGTTTTCTCATCACCCCACACCAACTTGAACAAATCTTCCTCAAATTTAGGCAACTGCCCTGTGCCCTTCAAAGACTCGTTATTAACGATTTGCGGCACGTTTATTTCGGTATACCCGTGTTCCCGCGTATGCGTGTCGAGCATCAGCTGAATGAGTGCACGGTGCAAGGTAGCCAACTCGCCTCGCATGACAGCGAAACGAGAACCAGTCAGTTTGGTGGCCGTTTCAAAATCAAGCACTGAGCGCCGAGCACCCAATTCAATATGGTCACGTACTTCATAATCAAATTGCCGAGGCTCCCCCACTCGCCGCACCTCAACGTTGTCTTCCTCACTGCGCCCTGCAGGCACAGCATCGTCAACAATATTAGGCAAAGCGAGCAAAATGTCGTCAAGCTCACTTTGCACGCTGGCAAGATCAGTTTTGTATTGCTCTAGCTGATCTCCTAATCGCGTGTTCTCAGCCAGTAACGGCTCAATGTCCTCACCTCGCGATTTGGCCTGACCAATCAGCTTCGAGCGTGAGTTGCGCGTCGCTTGTAACTCTTCCAGAGAGCTCTGTAGACTTTTACGTTTTGTCTCTAGCGATGACAGAGCATCAGCATCGAGCTTGAAATTTCTGACAGCCAGCTTTTCAACTAACTGCGGCAGGTCGTTACGGATCAGTTTGGGATCTAGCATGTTAAAACGCGTATCGCTCTTGTTTCGAATAGGCCAAGTATATCCGAGCACGTGCTAACCCGGAGGCCAAGCTTGGTAAACGCGTATGCAATGCACTTCTTCCGCTGCGTGCCATGCAAGCCAAGAAACACAGAAATGGTTGGCTCGGCACTGACCTTGCATCATCGGTATGCGGAAACTCTCACCTTAGGGCCAAACCATGCTTCGTCCAGTAACTCTTCTTGTTTTGCTTTGTGCCAGCACAGCAACGCTTGCACAACCCCTATACAAATGGGTTGAGAAGGACGGCGCAATTACCTTTTCGGTTGAACCACCACCAGCTGGTGTCTCATTTGAAACAATAAACAACGTAGAATCCAGTACGATTTCGTCGCCCGCTCAGCGCAAGCCTGCGGCACACAGTGCAGTGGAACAAAGCTCGGCAACACAAAACACGCAAACAGTAGCCCCTATACAAGGACTGCAGGCAACGACTAGGCAAAGCCTCCAGAGCAATTCGTTGAGTCAAAATGCCAGCGTTTCAGAACAAACCGCTGCATCTGTTCAATCAACCAATATTCCGAACTTAGACACTCAAGCTGCTATGCGCGCAAGAAGTCGTAAAGAGCAGCAATGCGATGATCTAAAGAAAAGAGTTATTTCGCTAGAAAGACGACTGCAAACACGGCTAACGCCTGATGACATGGATAACACGGTGATTCACATGGTGCGTTATCAACGCAGTTTCGATCATCACTGCGTGCAATAGTTATTTAAAATATCTTCAGGCACCGGATTGTCAGAAAAATTATGTCCCTGCCTTAGGCAGTAGCTCAACCAACGATATAGAAAGTAATTTAGGCGTTGAGCGTCGTTAAGCTCACGCGTACGTCGCTCAGCAAATCGGCCCTCTGGAAGCAAACCACTCATCACCTCACAACTGCGAGCATCGTGGTAGAGCCGAATGAACAAGTCAGGCTCATACGGCTTGTGTCCACTCGACGTATTGGGAAAGTGGTAGGTGAGCTTGAACGTAGACGTGTATTTATTGTGTGTGATGTCTCTCAGCTCTAGCTCTGGCGTGTCACCCGACGTAGATACAAAACACCCGTCGTACAGGGTCCTCAAATCAGGAATCAGCAAACGGATGAGCATATAATTACGCTCATAGAGATCCATCAGGCTTTCGAAACGGCCACTGGTTCTGGGTTTAAGCAAACGTGAATCAAGCATCAGAGTATTATGGGTGCTGGTCTGTCAAGATCAAACCCTAATGACGTAATTTGCGGGCCAATGTTGCAAACACAACAAATCGCCACCGCAAGCGTTGAGCATGAGATACTGTGTGAAGAAAAATTCGCCAAAGACTTTGATCTCTGGTGCTATTTGGTGATAATGGGCCACATGGCGTGCGCTTAGTACACAAACATAGGTAATACCAGAGCATTAATGGCTAAAGAAGAACCGATCGAAATGGAGGGCACTGTCGTCGACACGCTCCCTAACACCATGTTCCGAGTGGAACTAGAAAATGGACATGTGGTCACTGCCCACATTTCGGGCAAAATGCGAAAGCATTACATCCGAATTTTGACGGGCGATAAAGTCACTGTGCAAATGACACCTTACGACTTGAGCAAAGGTCGTATTACGTACAGAAGCCGTTAGTAGGGCTTCTTATTCCGATCCATTCGGAACAACGTCTGTCATAACGAAAAAGCCCGCCCCATTTGCATGAGGCGGGCTTTTTGTTGTACCTGCTGTGAACTAATAGAACTATCCACGGCTTTGCTGCATTTATCGTAGGCAAACGCAATTGGCTGGTGCAGCGACTAGCCGACCTAAGGCTAGCCGCTTGTAGGGCAACTTGTCGACGTTATGACTGAGCAATCGGCTCCTTGTTTTCCTTATTTTCGATTTCAAAGGCCAATGCAGTGCCCTCAGCATTCAGCACAACTCTTACACGTCCCCCCTTGCTTAACTTGCCAAAAAGAATTTCATCGGCAAGCGGTTTTTTCACGTTTTCACTAATGAGGCGTGCCATTGGCCTTGCCCCCATGAGCGCGTCAAATCCGTGCTCGGCAAGCCAGGCTTTTGCTTCATCGTTGAAATCAATAGCCACGTTCTTCTCTTCCAATTGCGATTCAAGCTCAATGATGAACTTGTCGACCACATTGAGAATGATGCTCTTGTCGAGCGCTTTGAACTGAATGACAGCATCAAGACGATTTCTAAATTCTGGCGAGAACATTTTGTTAACTGCCTCAGACCCATCGCTGGTGTGATCCTGCTGAGTAAAGCCCATGGTGGTTCTTGAGATTGATTCCGCACCCGCATTGGTTGTCATGATAAGAATGACGTTCCTGAAATCAGCTTTACGGCCGTTGTTGTCTGTAAGCGTACCGTGATCCATCACCTGCAATAGCAGGTTAAAGACGTCGGGATGTGCTTTTTCTATTTCATCAAGCAATATGACGCAATGCGGGTTCTGAACAACCGCTTCGGTTAACAAACCGCCTTGGTCAAATCCGACATAGCCAGGAGGTGCACCGATCAGACGCGACACGGTATGACGCTCCATGTACTCCGACATATCAAAACGAACCAGCTCGATTCCCATAATGTTGGACAGCTGCTTTGACACTTCTGTCTTACCGACACCGGTTGGTCCAGCAAACATAAAACTACCGATTGGCTTGTCTTGAGGCCCTAACCCAGAGCGCGACATCTTGATTGCGGCACCTAAAGCATCAATAGCTTCGTCCTGACCAAAAACCAACATGCGTAAGTCGCGAGCCAGAGTTTTCAGTTTGTCAGTGTCAGTAGAAGACACGCTCTTTTCTGGAATCCGTGCAATCTTCGCGACAATCGCCTCAATGTCTTTGACGGTGATTTGCTTCTTGCCTTTGGCGCTAATACCCTTAACACGATGATTAGCACCAGCTTCGTCAATCACGTCAATGGCTTTGTCGGGTAAAAACCGATCGTTAATATACCGACCTGCAAGCTCTGCTGCAGTTTTCAACGCATTATTTGAATATTTGACCTCATGGAATTCTTCATATCGGGATTTGAGTCCCTTAAGAATTTCAAACGTCTGATCGATAGTGGGCTCAACCACATCGATTTTTTGAAAACGACGCGCTAGCGCTCGATCCTTTTCGAAGATGCCACGGTATTCTTGATAGGTCGTGGAACCAATGCACTTTAGCTCACCTGTTGCAAGCATTGGCTTGATCAGATTAGAAGCATCCATAACTCCACCAGAGGCTGCACCTGCCCCTATGATGGTGTGTATTTCATCGATGAACAAAATTGCACCGGGCTCTTTTTTGAGTTGATTCAAAATGCTCTTAAGACGTTTCTCGAAATCACCACGGTATTTGGTGCCCGCTACCAGTGCGCCTAGATCTAGAGAATAGATAACGGCCTCTGACAGCACCTCAGGCACTTCGCCATCAACGATCCGCTTAGCAAGGCCTTCAGCAATGGCCGTTTTACCGACTCCCGCCTCACCAACTAATAAGGGATTGTTCTTACGACGGCGGCAGAGTACCTGCGAGGCACGCTCTACCTCGTGATCCCGCCCAATCAGCGGATCAATTTCACCGGCCTCAGCTTTGACGTTGAGGTTCGTTGCGTATTTGTCTAATGGTTTACCATCGCTCTCACCCTCTTCCGCGCTGTACTCGGAAGCACCCTCTTCGGATTCCTCCGCATCTTCTTGCGAATTTTTGGAGATTCCGTGAGAGATATAATTAACGACGTCAAGCCTAGTGATGTTTTGCTTATTCAGTAGGTAGACAGTCTGGGAATCTTGCTCGCCGAAGATGGCCACCAAAACGTTAGCACCCGTAACCTCTTTTTTACCTGAGCTTTGGACATGAAATACGGCCCGCTGAAGCACTCGCTGAAATCCCAGTGTTGGCTGAGTTTCACGCGTGTCGTTTTCATCTAGCAGGGGCGTATTTTCATCGACGAAACTATCAAGTTCGTCGCGCAATGTGTCCAGGTCACCGCCGCACGCTCGGAGAACCTGAGCCGCGGTTGGGTTGTCGATTAGAGCTAGAAGCAAATGCTCTACCGTCATAAATTCAAATCGTCTGCTACGTGCTTCCTTGAACGCATTGTTCAGCGTGAACTCCAGCTCTTTACTTAGCATTCTTAATCATCCGCTCTATGAAACATCATTACTCTTAGTTGCTGTGGACGCTGCTTCACACCGCCAGTACCCAAACGTGTGTAAGAAACAAAGGCCAGCACAGACTTTGCCTCCCGATTAAACCTCTTCGAGCTTGCAAAGAAGCGGATGGTTCCGCTCTCTCGCTAATTGGGTAACCTGCGCTACTTTGGTTTCCGCAATTTCTCGTGTAAAAACACCACAAACACCTTTGCCTTTTTGATGAACGTGGAGCATTACACGTGTAGCTTGCTCCTTGTCCAACTTGAAAAAACCTTGCAATACTTCGACCACAAATTCCATCGGAGTGTAATCGTCGTTCAGTAGTACTACTTTCCAAAGTGGCGGTTTAGCCAACTTTGGCCTAGCGTTCTCGACCGCCAGGCCGCCTTCTCTGTTTGAATCTTCTTCACTCATCGACACTTTCCACGACAACTCGTCATCTACACTGATATATACGTTTAAACATTCTGTCCGGAGTACTGCGCAACGTGGTGTCCCCACATTCGCAATTCCCGTACCTCGAAGATGGTGTCTCGTAACCAGATCTCAATGATGTAACTCATCTCAGTTTGGCAATTTCAAGAAATAAGAACCGCCGCGCAATAAGTGATGCAATCACCAGGGTACGTGTGATCGATTAGTTGATGAATAAGCCGTACAAAGTCTAACTTTTGTGCAGCTTTTGGCCCAGTCTGGCTCTATTCGGCTATTGTGCACCGCCTAGGGCGCGTTCAAGAGCAATATTGCTGATGCTGATGAATCACTGACGGCGTCATAGACAAGGCTAAACGCTGCACAGTAATCCAACAAACCACAAATAAATGCACTGCACAATCGAGCATATTGTCAAATAATTGTCAATCTTGTGCCTCTAGTTGCAAAAAGACCGTCAAATTAAGTGCACTAACTGCCTAGCCGTATTCAATGGCCGATGATGATAGCCGTCACGCTTCGTTCACTACAGCAGATCATTGATCTACCGCGACAAGACACGCAGTTACCCCATAACTCTCAGGCAATAATCTTCGACTAATCTTTTGCAAACCGGCGCTTACCCCGCCTTGTCTTACGAGCTACCGTTGAAGGCAATTCTGCGGGCTGTTCCACAGATACCTTCCTTAGAGGAACAACAGACGATTCTGGCGTTTGCTCAGGCGATGTATTGCGCACCTCTCTGGCTTGATGCGCAGCAGCTCCTCGTTGGGAGACGCGGTTCAGTTTACCAACTCCCTGCTTCTCCCAGCCTTTTGGAAGTGCCTCTAGTTTCTTTTGTTCTGCACCTTCGAGCACCGTTTCCCCACCCAGTGCATCTGTGCCGTCCTCTTCACCTCGAGCGACCTTAAACGCATTGGTTCGAGCACGTTTGCCCTTGGTGGCTGCCTCCTCTCTGAGCTGCTTTTGTCGGATGATCTGCATGACCGCCAAGTATGTCCAGAAATACACCGTGAAATTCAGACTGACGGCGCGTGACCCGAACACACACACGATGGCTAAGCAGGCAGTAGAAGCTGCTCCGCCCACACCAATAGCGCGGATGAACTTGTCATGTTTATTTTGAGAATGGAAACGGCCGAGCCAGAAACTGTAGCCAAGGATAACCAGAAACAGCGCAAGCGCCGGCAGTCCCATCTCAGCACCAATGTATAGGTACATGCTGTGAGGGTCAGATTCTTTTACACGAATTTCGGTGTAATCTCCCTTGATCATCGGAAACGCTTTAAATCCTTTACCCCAAATTGGATCCTCAAGAATCATGCTGGACGCTGCTCGCCACATGATAAGCCGGGTTGACGAGCTCTTATCCAGTTTATCCTCGACAGAGGCAGAACTGCTGGCCGCACTAGAGGTGTCAAATCGAGCTACCACCGAATCAGGAAGAGCACTTGGGAACACTAAGAAGAACACTAGTGTGAGCGTTGCCCAAAACGCAATAAAACCTTTTCCCTTGTAATAGGCTGCTAAGAAAGCGCCGCCCGCCATGGCAAGATACGCGCCACGCGAGAATGTCATGATCAACACCTTAGCAGCGACGAAAAAATACGGTGTCAGCAGCCAAACGCGCAGATCTTTGATGAACATAATAAAGATAGCAACCAGCGGAAGCATGGTGTAAGCGACAAATCCGCCAAAATTATTTGACTGTAAATGCGGCCCACCAATACGCATTTTTTCAATGCTTGATCGCCCGCCTTTGTCTAGCATCTCAGGCACTGAGTACATGACGACTAATGATGCGCCAATCATGCAATAAACGACACAGCGTTTGGCCGTTTCAATATCGCGGATACATAACAGCGCAATAAAATAGAAAATGAATTGATCAATCCACGCTTTATAACTCAGCATTTCGTTATATATAAGATTGGCCCTGCCACCCGGGACACCCATGACAGTTATTGCCGACAGTGCCGTTATAAACCCAAAGGCGAAAACCAGATACGATCCCGCTGGAAAGTCGGTAAGCTTTTGCCTAGTTGAAACCAAGCGTAAGACGGCAGCAAAAAAACCAAGCGCAATGAGCGTATTGGTACCATTGATGCCAGGCGCAAGTGGCACCACGAACACTTTCGAAAATGGCAGGTAAATGAGCAGTACAGCAAGTACCAGCTCAACGCCTTTGAAGACACTAAGCGCTACGCCAACACCAAGCCCAATAGCAATGGCATACAAAATGAATTTAGGCCACTCTCCACCGGTGGCGGTGATGAGCAGAACTACGATCGCAGGCACTGCCAGGAATGACAGAACAGGCTTCAAGCCCTCCAGCGTTGGCCAGCCTTCCTTACTTTGACTATAGGTTGAGCCTGTTCTTTCTTCGCGTTGTTTTGTTCTTGATTTGCCCCTTGTCACACGAGCTCTAGTGTTCGCGCCACGCATTCGTGCCCCACCGGACGAATTTGCTGCTTCGTCGTTCTGGCCCTCGATTAAACTGGTGTTAGCGTGCAGAAAGGGATTTGTAGAGGCCATGATAAAGGCGGTTACCTATTAATCGTCTAGCGAAATGTTTTGCCTGACTATTGAGGCGCTTTTTTTGAAAATACGACTTGTCAGCATTGATAATACGATGAAACTCGTCAATTTGCGTGTTCTGTCTAATGGCAACTCGTTCCAAAGGTGTATTTTCACATTGAGACACAAGCTTCCATCGATTTTCATAGTGATTCTCTTCTGACAGACGTCTCTGTTGCGGCGCAGTATTACTATTGGCCGAATGCAATTGCTCAGCTTTCACCGTACCAATTTCGGAACCAAACCACTGTGTGTATCCTGCACCCTTCAATTGTCCCAGTGTGTCTTTAGAGTATCGGCCACCAGGAAAAGAAATCGAGGTACACGCAGATTGACTCACGTTTTCTAGGAACGTTCGACTATTTTTCAACTCATTGATTGATTCGTCGGCGGACATATCATCGAAAAAATGATGTGTAACGCCATGACTACCGATACACATACCCGGTAAATTGGATAATTCTGCCAATTCTGAACTAGACATGAAATGCTGACGCGAATCTATAAAACCGGTAGTGATAAAAAAATAGGCAGATAAATTACGCTCTTGCAGCAGAGGAGCTGCCAATTTAAGGTTACTAATGTGACCGTCATCAAAGGTGATGACGATTTCAGGAAAGCTACCGTCGTTATAGAGCCCTACCGGCCGCTCAGCCAAGACATCCAGCTGTCGCGTAAAATCAGACACACTGAGTGCATAAGGTAAATCCTCCGCGTCAACAGTGCTCGTGTCGTTATCTGGAAAAATGTCGTGGTACATCAGTACGACACTCATGATTCACGGCCTTTCGATTTACCGGCAATAAGGCGTACTCCCAGTATTAATGGATCAAAACTCATGTTGCGGCAGTACCTCGGCCTATACGTTTCATCAAACTTACTATCCAAGATCGGACTTCGGGAACCAGCAACCATACGACTAAAGCTAATATAGTCGACCCAGTTATACCCTTAATCAGAAAGTTGTTAACATCTGAACCGAACTCTACAACCCTTAAAAAAAGATAGATAGACAAGCTAAGAATGGTTATCAGAGCCGGCCTTTTCCACTCAATATTAAATTTAAGGTATTTGAAGGCCAGAATAGCTACGCATAAGGTAAACAATGAGTAACAAAACAAGGTAACGACCGCCGCGCCGATAATCCCGTATTTGGGTATTAGAAGCACATTCAGGCTGAGATTCAATATGGCAGCCGCTAAACTGCAAAACATCAATGCCTTGGTGTCTTTCTGAATATACAGACCAGCTGCAAGAAAATTCATCCCCCCTTCCAACCAGAAACTTAGCGCCACAAAAGGAATTACTACGGCACCTACGCCGTACTTGGGTCCAGCTAAAAAACTCAACAAATACGGGCTTGTCAGGGCAAACATAGCCACAAAGGGTATCCCAAGAACCATATAAAGATTGAAACTATGGGAAAGGAAATCTTGAGTCTTTACAACGCCCTCTGATTCCCATAACTGCATATAGGCGGGCCTCAGAGCTTGCAGTAAGGCAGCCAGAATAATGATATCGAGATAGGAGGTGAGATTGTAGGATGCAGAATATTGTCCCAGCTCATCGACCCCTAGCAGCGCCTCAATAAGATATCGATCACTCAATCGAAGCACCAAACTCAGTGACTCCAGGATCATTAAGGGCAAACCATAAACCAGCATGATGCGCGCAAGCTTGAAGGACACATCACTGCGCGAGAAAAAAAACGATTTCCGGTATTGCCATGCAGCATAACTAACGCCCAATATTTCCGCGATTAGCAAACAGATCACCACTGCATGAGGCTCTAAAACGCTCAATAAAACGACGGCAATCAAGAACGTTAGGTTCATAAACCTAGAGAGACTTTGTGCCATGGCAACATCAGCACTACGTTGTTCAGCACGTAAAAAATTCATAAAGCCACTGCCCAGAAGCCGCACAAATACAATGGCTGAAGCGGGTAAGAAGAGTGTCGATATGTTTTCGTACTGTAAGAAATCTGGCAGCACACCAAACCCCATTAGCAGAAAAAGTGAGGTAGCCAGCGTTGCCAAAACCAGAAAAACCACGGTTACCGTGCTGTTTAGCTGGTGCGATGTAAACGCGATATTGGAATTTTTTATTTGCGCAAAGAAACGGATGACCGCGTGCTGAACCCCCAGCTTGCCGACGGCAACAAATAGCGTGATGCTCGCAGATATCAAGCCGACAATGCCGTAGTCAGCTACGCTTAAATTTCGCGTCATTAGTGGAAAGCTAACAAGCCCAACCACAGCTGATAGCACTCCCGCAGAAGCGTAATTTCTAAGGTGATGAATTAAACGCGAAGATGGCACTAGAGCTTAACTTTCATTGTTGGGTGCGAAGTGGGAGTACAGATCGCTCAAGCCTACAAATTCTGCACCTTCGTCAGCACACCACTGTAATGCTGCTTGCATATCATCAATGAAACGTTCTGCCTCATCTTTGGTTTGCGGGTACGGAGAAGCCTTTTCTATCACTTCCATGGAATGAAACATCATGTTAATGGATAGAACCTGTTGGCTACTGTGCTTTTTTAGTTGATAACGAACTATGTCCTTCATTTGCTCAACACTGGCAAACCAAGGGCGAAACCAGCGAGGGTCACGGAACAATCTTGGTTTTACCGTCACAGGCACTTCAAGTATGCGTCCGCTTGTATAGCTCTGCGGCCTACTCAATGTATCCAGCGATGGAAAATACGGCTGCTCAGGCGCTTTTCTGAAATCTACCTGTGCGTTGGGTTCCTGCCACTTCATGTGCGGCGTAACACTTGTGTCTACTTTGTAGCCTAAACGCTGTAAAGAATTAACCGAGTTGGCTGATGCTCCGTATCGCCCTGCTCTAAAACTGGTTGGTGGGTAGCCCAGAGCCTCCTTAAATAAATTGCTAAGATTTTCTAGTTTCTGAAATTCAATATCAGCTTCGTAAGCGCATTGGAAATCAGGACTATCGACACCAGCGTAGTTATGGAATTTTTTCTCTGGCTCAATAAACGCTGCGTGCAGATGCGTGCCGTACTCGAAACTTCCTTGCAAAGCATTCAGTGCTTTGACACAGTCTGGGTCTTCAAGCACCTCTACGGTGAGTAAATAGGTGGGAATCGCGCCTACAGCTTCAAACGCTGGTTGCAGTCGATTGGGCAAGCCATCAAGAATAGACTCGAATGCGAGAGGATCTGAGCGAATCCACCGCGGGTCGTGATCGCACTCGGTATCTATTGAGACACTGACCACCATTTTTTCAACACTATTGCCCACCGTAAACACCTGCTAGCTGCTGGGTGATTGATTCAAACCCGTATCGATCAATCATCAATTTTCTGCCACTTGTTGCCATCGAATAGCGAAGCTGTGGCTGCTCAAGGACGATGGATAGTTGCTTAGATAGCGCTATCGAGTCGCCGGCATCGAATAACAAGCCACTCAATTCATGCTCGACCAAATCCGAATTTCCAGGAATATTGCTAACAACCACGGGCCTTTGAGCGGCCATTGCTTCCATCACAGAATTTGGCAAACCTTCCGCAAATGAAGGCTGTACATAAATATGTATGGAGTCTAAAAACCCACGTGTGTCAGAGATTGTGCCCAACCAATCTATATCGTCTTCAATACCAAGCTCGATCGCTTGTTGGTTCAGAGCCTCTTGAGTCTCACCGCTTCCAGCGATAACCAACTGCATAGCTTGGTGAGGGTGCGCCTGTTTAAGCTTGGCAAACCCGTCGAGCAAAATATGGACGCCTTTGACAGATCTAAGACGACCGCAATATCCTATGCGAACCACATCATCGCTTGGCGGCTCTGTAGGCTGCTGCTGTAAATCGATCCCATTGGGTATAAATTGAATTTGCTCGTTTGTGAACCCAGAACTCAGTAATTTTTCGCGCGTTTGCTCACTGATAGTCTGGACAAAATCCACTTTCATGAGCCCACGCCGAATGAGAAAATTCAACGGTTTGTACTTGGCAGTGGGGTCAAGCACACCCCCTTCGAATTCGTAAAAACCTGATATTTTGGTTATGACAGGCAAATTACTGCGTGAGCGAACAAAGCCTGCTGCTGCAGCCATAAGGTGCGTAATGTGTATGTGCACCATGTCGAATCGTGATGCATTCTTCATAAGGTAACGACCAAAACTAAACATCACAGCAAAAGAACCTAGCCAGCGAATGTGAGGGTAATCAATTCGGTGTACTTTGAAGCCCTGATGAGTCTCTTCAAGAGGCTGAGATTTCAACACTCGTGGAGTAACAAACTCAAGCTCCACTCCTCGCTCGCGTAGAGCAATAGCTAATTTCACTGCCTGGTGCTCAGCGCCACCCAGGCCAGGAAATTTGCTGTCCACAGCGAACAAAATTCGCAGTGCTTTTCCCTCTATTTGAGGCAACGCCTCGAATAGCGTCGCATCGTTACTACTGGGACAGTCAGGAACGAGTTGCTGATCCGTATCCCTACTTATTGACGCAGCCAAAGGAGCTGACCCTGCTACATCTTCCTTGCGCTCGATCTCGTTAGCCATTGCCGTTACTGCAGAAGCGATCGAAGTTCGACCGTTAGTTGTTGGCTTGCACGCGAAGGTGGCGACCAGCGCAAACCAACGGAAGCTCGGGTTTCAGTGACGTCTATCTCGTCCAATTGGCTAACACCGCCGATAGCCTGCGTTTCCAGTCCTGTTCCTTGGTCGTGACTTATGCCAACTTCAAGGCTAAAACTCCGTGATAGAGCATAAAATAGTTGAGCACTCACGAGAAAGGAGTCAGAGTTGTCTTGTACGTTATCGAAATCTTCACTCTCGTAGCTAGCAAATAGCTCTGAACTTAAACGCGGCGAAAATCGCTGAGACAAAGTAGCGCTCGCAAAGGCTTGTTGCCGGTCTTCATCGTTGACATCCTCTTCTGTCAAGTCATTTTCAGCAATAAATTCAAAATCTAACTGCGAAATACCTGCACCCAAACTAAATGTTCTGTTGTTCGATTGAAATGAATACTCAACACCAAGGGTAGTTTCAATAAAAAACGACGCCGAGGAATCGTCTATTACTCCAATCTGATTATTGCTCTGTATGAGACTTTCGATCGCACTAAGATTCTGATCGACCAGCTCTCTGCGCACAAAGACGCTTGCGCTGGTCTGAGGACCTAGCTGTTGTGTCCCTCTGAACTCAGCAGTGAACCCATCGAGATTTTCATCATCGGTGTCAAAGCGTGTTACGCCCACTTCGCTGTATAAATCGATAAATCCTATTTTCTTATTATAGAAAACAGCTGCACTCAATCGATTAAAATCCGAGTTATTGTCTTCGTCCGGTACTTCGGAAAATATGTTGGACAAACTAGCGCCATAGAAACTGCCTGTTGTCAGATCGCGCTCGTGGGATATGTCGGCGATATACAGGGTTTCCAGATCGTCGCCATCTTGCGTCTGGTCAACGAATAAAGCTCGTGCCTCGGTTCTACTGATACCTTGCTGCTCAAAAGAGAAAGCGGGACCAGTAACAAACACATTTCGTCTTTCAAGATCAACATCGTCTATCGGCACAATGTCGTTACTGTTGCGCACACCACCAAGAATGTTACCCACGTACCAAGTCCATGAACGCGGTGTTAGCTTAAACTCCGCCGCACCTAGAAATCGGGTTATGGTGGTGAAATTGGAATTGTCGTCAGAACCCGTGTTTTGAGCGTCGATCTCACCCGAAAAAGCCGCTGTGACTAACTGACTACGTTGCTCACCATAGACGCCCAAAACAAGCGACTGAATGGCGCCGTCCTCCTCGTCTGGGGAGTCGGCTCCAAATACATTATCGCTGACCTCAAGCTCAGCAAGCCCCTGAAAGCCAACTTCCAGGGCGAAACTAGGAGCGCTGGGTAGCCCAAGCACTAAAAAAATTGCAGATACGACAGGCAGCACGCTGTTGCAGCGAGCGAAATAAAACTTGCGTTCGGACACGTTGGGTTCCCGCTAACTAGGTTCAATCGAATACAAAGCTAGCGAGAAATCAACTAGTTTGGCTGGTTGTTAATTACTATTCCGGCAAGCTTACGTTCATCAATTTCGTCGATGACTGAATCAAGTACCCCTGGGGTAACCCCACCGTAAGGCACGACAAGTACAGTGTAGTCACATATTTCCGATAGGATTTTTGCATCAGCCGACGTAGACATTGCTGGACCATCAACGATTACATAGCGATTATCGTACCGTTCCTTAATATCCAGCATAAGCTGTTGGTAACGTGCGCTCGTAAAGTGCTCAGAGCTGATCTCATTATTCTGTCCAAGAGGAACAACACGCATTCTAGGCACACCACTCGGGTTAACGATGTGCTCTATACCAAGTTCCGGATGCTCCAAATACTCGAGAAGTCCACGTGCATCTGAACGGCCAAGTAATTTCATTAACTTATACAAAATTGGCGTATGCAAATTAGCTTCAACAAGCATTGAAGTCTTTGCTTGATCAAAGGCAATAGTTGCCGCTAAGTTCAGGCTGACAAAACTACCACCAGCCTCTGGCACCACCGAACTCACCATGACACTGAAGTTTTCGTTGGGCTTCAGTTGGTAGAGCTTGGTACGTAATTGACGCATGGCATCGATCATGGTCTTGTCACGAGCTCGCGGATGAACGATACCCAAGAGATCAAGCTGCTTGTCAGTAAACAAGCGAGGCTCGTTCATGTTCGCTAGATCGGCTTTGGCCCGATCCGCCAAGCTTACCGAATCATTAGCTGCACGCAGTTGATGCTTTCCGCGAGCAGTGCTTTGCACTGGCACCATTGAGCTGCCAACTTTGCGACTACGGCGTTCGGACTTGCCTTGCTGCTGATCCAGCATTGAGCGGACGTTAGCGAATTTTGCGCGATCCGTCATAGTAGTGAGCCTCCACCGACTGCTTCCATGTTGTATTTGATGATAAACACGACCACGTATAAGACACAGACAAGGCCGACAGTCCCCATTATCGCACTAGGACGATGGAAAAATGGTGTTTTTTCGTTCGGAGAAGCCATATGTGGCACAGTTGTTAGCAATGGTAGCTCCAAAACGTCAGTAACTGACGATGCAGTCCTGATTCTTGGGTCTAATTTAAGAAATACCACAAGATAGATAAACGGCAATACAGTTGCCAAAACAATACCCGCCAGCACTATGTGTGCGAAACGCAAGCCGTTCGGTCTGGCTGGAAAATTCGCCGGTTGATGTATCCTGTAGAGAACACCTTGCTTCTCAGCTCCGAGAGTCATTGTCAAACGTGCATTTTCTTGCTGACTGAGAAGATCTTCGTAAAATCTCTTGTTAATCTCATAGTCTCTAGACAGCTCCGACATCTGACGCTCAACCTGGGAGGACTGCGTAGAACGCTCGATTTCCTTCTCCAGCAGAACCTGAACTTGACGCATCTTTGCCTGTAGCGATTCTGCCTCTGACGCCGTACGTGAAAGATCACTACGTAATTGCTGGTAGACCGGGCTCAGGCTGGCAGAACCTGTGAAAGTATTGCCACCCACGTTGAAAACCGCTTGACCAGTGCCTTGCTGAGAGACATTTGTCGCTCTGTTTTGCGCTGCTTGCTTTGTATCTTCGATTTGTTGACGCAACCGGACAATATCTGGGTAGTCATCTGTATAAGACAAGCTGAGTAGGTCTATCTCAGATTGTAAACGGACAATTTGGTCTCTGGTTTGACCCAACTGATAGTCGCGGGCGAGAGTAGACGACTCGCTGGACAGCTCGTTTTGTAACGAACGACGCCGTTGGTCAGCCTGGGCGAACTGAATAGATGTCTGCTCAAAAGAACGTTGCAGCTCAACAATACGAGCATTGACATTGCCTTCAGTTGTAGGACTCATTCCTGGATGCTGGCTTTGAAAACTCTCCAACCGCCCTTCCGCGTCTTCAAGCTTGTTTCGGTAAGTCTCAACTTGACTGATAATGAACTCAAAGGCTTCAGTTGTCTCAACGGTGGAGGAGTCCATCGTTTTTTGTAGAAATAGGTCAGCGTAAAGACTCGCCACCTGAAAAGCTAACGCCGGATCGTCATCGAAATACTCAATCTGTAGCAACTGATTATTGCTGTTGTGTATCGAAGTGGCATCCGTCAAGTCGTCGCGAGCCTCTTCGCGATCAGCCGCTGAGGTTGACGAATTGGTATAGCCCACCTCGTCAAGGATTCGATCGACGATGTCTGAGGCAAAAAGCTCTTCCTTCGCCACGTTGGCCTTATCACGGTTAGCGACCTGTTCAGCGCCAATTATGGGAGCCACGAGATTACTGTCATCCACATAAATCTGCACTGAGGAGGTGTATTTCTTTTGCCACAAAAAGCCTGTGATCATGAACAATAGGCTTATCAAGCAAAATATGGCCAAGAGAGTGCCGGCCCTTGACGCTGCTTCCCTAGAGAGCAGAGGTACTGCCTCGTCGAGCGTTATGTTACTCATAATAAAGTTCTTCTTTAATGATTAGTATTCGGTTGGCTCAGTGCTTTTGCAAAGTTGCTTTCGTTAGAAACGACGTTCCGGTATGGTAATCACATCGCCCGGAATGAGCTGATAGTTAGTATCGAGTAACCCGCTAGACAAGATGTCCTGAAGGTACACGTCGAAAGTGCGGGCTACTCCATCTATTGTTCGGTACAGCTTTGCAGAGTTAGGCGAAGCAAACTCGTTGGTCCCCCCTGCTTCTAGTACAAGATCGATTACGGTCATTCCATCTCGGTGTTGGATAGACTTGGGATCGGCAACGCCGCCTACTACCCGGACTCTGTTCTGGAATTCCGCACTAGGAATTTCCTGAATGATTACTGAGACGCGAGGCGTCCTAATAAATTGAGAAAGCTTCTGTTCTGTAATTTTGGAGATTTCTGTAGGGGTTTGACCACCCGCCAGAATATCGCCGGCCAGCGGCACTGAAATGAACCCATCAGGCCGAACAGGCACTGTTACCGACAAATCTGGGTTCTTCCAAACACTCACACTGACGATATCACCGGAGCCCAATCTGAATTCCGGCGCGGTTTTTGTACTAATTTCGGGAGGACGCTCGTTTTCTGACAACGGGCCTCTAGCTCCAACACATCCAGTCAGAGTTAGTACCAGTGCGAAAAATGCCGTCAAAAAATACTTTTTATCCATCTGTTAAAAGTGCCTCCAAGACACACCAACTTGTTCAAATTGCCGATAAAAATGAATATGTTGAAACCAAACACATACTCTTCGAAAATAGATCGGGATCTGTAGGACATATATGCTTCAATTACACGCCTTGACCTACACAACCAAACCTGACTCTGTTGTTAACGACCCCATTCGCTAATTTGTGCAGAGTTTACTTTCAATTTCGCTCAGCATCACTAACTAGTCTACAAAATTAAGGAAATAAATGAGTCCGAATGGTCACAACTCACCCAACAAATTATGTTTCACTGCCTTTGGCACCCAATCTGGGCTAAGGTTCTATTATGGCCACGGATAATTTACAAACAAAAAGTTTCGCTCATCACTACGAGCAACTTGAGCTCCACGACAGAGCCAACTGGGAACTCGCCCGCGCTAATTACAGGCGTCTGGTGCATCTATGGCACCCAGATCGCTTTGCACAGCGCCCAAGAGAAAGAGCTCACGCCCAACAACAATTCATTAACCTTACGAAATCTTACAACGTGCTACGTAATTTCTACCGTAAAAATAAACGTCTGCCTTTTGAAACTGCTTCAGCGACCATAAATGGTGAGTCGGAAAGCAGTATGAACAATACGTTTGATGAACAGGGCTTAGATAATACACCTCCTCCGGAGGTAGATGCCGGCATACTCGCCCGTGATCCGGCCGATCGGGAGAAAAAGATCAGCCCAAAGAGCATGCAAAAGCTCGGCTGGCTCATGGCTGGAGGCGCGATTATTTTCGGTACAATATTGCTCTTCTTGGTGATCGACAAGAGAGCTAATCAGGCTACCGCCCAACAAGGCAGAGAAGTGGTTAAGGAGGCTCCAAACAGCGAATTTTTACCAAGCGCATCTGAATTACGTCGCGCTCAAACTCGCGGTGCATTCGTAAAACCCACTAGATAGTGGGCTTTACCACCGCCAAAGGCGTTGGTACAGTCCATCAGCACAATACACAGGCACAATAAACCTGCTTGCCTGCTTTGTGCTGAATGGACGGACAACTGCACCTAACTGCACCTAACATTTTGTGCATTCGAGAAATGTTTTACCGAGTGACTAGAAGCGGAAAAACTCCGTCAAGTCTTGGAAAAAGCGTTGATTAAACACACGCCATCGCTGCAACAACCTTCACGATGTTTTACGATTTCATACCCGTAAAATCGGCAATTAACGAACAAATTACCGCGCTATTGCAAAACTAGAGCTCTACCGAGCTCCTTTGCCAAACAAAACAACCTCAGCAGTTTGACAAAGAATCAACATATCAAGAAAGATGGTGTGGTTCTTTATGTAGTACAAATCGAACTCTTGCTTTTGTACTGAATCTTTCATCGAGGCGCCGTATGGGTAACAAACTTGAGCCCAACCGGTAATTCCCGGCTTCACGGCATGCCTCTCCCTGTAATAAGGTATTGATTCACTGAGCTGCTCAACAAAGTGTGGCCGTTCAGGTCGCGGGCCGACAAAACTCATATCGCCACTGAGTACATTAAGTATCTGAGGGAGTTCGTCGATGCGGGTATTGCGGATGAATTCTCCAACCCGCGTCACGCGCGAATCGTTCTTGGTTGCCCATTGCGCGCCGCCTTTACTCTCCGCATCTGTGCTCATACTTCTAAATTTAAGCACCTCAAAAGGACGACCCAGATACCCCACTCTTATCTGTTTGTACATAATAGGGGCACTCGGACCGTCTTCGATTTTGATCGCAATAGCTGCCAACAGCATAAACGGCCAGGTGATCGCGATGATCAATCCGCTGGCAATCACGTCGAACATCCGTTTAGTGATATCAACGAACGCGCCTCTTGCAAATCCATCAGAGTAGATGAGCCAATCTGGCCGCAGGATGTCTAGTGGTAGCTTCCCCTGCTCGCGTTCAAAGAAGCTCAGAAGATCAATGACGTCTAAACCATGCAGTTTGCACTCTAGCAGCTCATCCAGAGGCAAACTGCCACGTCGTTCATCAGCAGCCACGACGATTTCGTCAATATTGTTTTCGATAGCGAATTCAAGCAGGGTTTTGTCACCTTGCTCGACCAATAACTCGCTACTTACTGTGGTGCCTGCGTCCGTAGAAAGTGGTACGTATCCAACGATACGAAATCCCCGCCTGTCCACTCGACGTCGAAGTCGTCGAGCGATTGAGCCTGCCTTTTCTCCAGCGCCCAGCACTAACACTCTAATTTTCAGGATATCGCGGTCTACGTAGTAGAAAAACATAGGACGGATAGTACCCACCATAAAAAACGCGATGATGATTGCCAAGGCGAAGACACCACGCCCCAACTTTAGCGGAGGGATGAGGTAATAAAGCAGTGCCAAAATTGCGGCACCACAGAGGAACCCGATGACCGAGCGCAGAAATACGCCAAGTATTCCCCCACGAAAGCGACTTTGATAGAGCCCCATTGCCATCATCGTGACCGGCATAACAGTACCAAACAGTAAAGAGGTCAACAAAGGAGACCCGATACTGGACACTTGGGTTATTTGCGAACCATCAAAGCGCACGTAGGCTGCAATGAACACAGCCACCACGCAGATGCAAAATTCCAAAAGTGCCAACAATAAAAATGGCACCCTTAGATGCATTTTAAAAAATTTAAATGATCCCAAAATTTTCCATTTTCCCAATAATTCGGTGTGCCACATTGAAGCATGTGGACGATCTGTGCAGTTTACCGCTACAACTATGCCAACTGGGCAGAACAATTCGCTGAATCGTAAAGATACCCTTGCCGATCTAACAGTTCGGCCGCGATGATTATATGGTCAGATGCTTGCTTCAACACAAACTGTTGACATCCTTTTACACAATCTGTTGGACGTTCCATATCTGGCAAGGCGCTACATTCGAGTATAATCTTGGCCGCTACCTTTTAAGTGGGACCTACCCTGTCGAACACTTCTAAACGAGACCCTTCGCAAATCATGTTCCAAATCGCCAACAACGACACCATTGCAATCATCGGCTTGGGTTATGTCGGACTACCACTCGCTGTGGAGTTCGCAAAAAACTATCCCACCATCGGCTTCGATATTTACAAAGAGAGAATCGATGAGCTGCAATCAGGTTTTGATAAAACCTTGGAAGTATCTGCTGAAGAGTTAGCAGAGGCTACCAATATGCAATACACCCACAACATAAAAGACTTGTCCGATTGCAAAGTGTTTATCGTCACCGTGCCAACGCCTATCAACAGACATAAACAACCTGATCTTACCCCACTGATCAAAGCCAGTGAATCCATTGGCAAAGTGATGAAGCGTGGATGTGTGGTGATTTATGAGTCAACTGTGTACCCCGGCGCCACTGAAGAAGTGTGCATTCCCATTCTCGAACGTGAGTCTGGCTTAGTCTTTAACACCGACTTTTTCGCAGGGTACAGCCCAGAGCGTATCAACCCGGGGGATAAAGAGCATCGTGTCAGCACGATCATGAAGGTAACATCAGGATCAACACCTGAAGTCGGCAAAGCTGTTGATGATCTTTACAAGCGCATCATTACCGCGGGCACCCACCTGGCAAGCTCTATTAAAGTAGCTGAGGCTGCCAAGGTTATCGAAAACACGCAACGAGACCTCAATATTGCCCTGATAAATGAGTTAGCTCTAATATTTGATAGGCTCGATATTGACACCTTAGAAGTCCTAGAAGCTGCCGGCACTAAGTGGAACTTCTTGAACTTCAGACCAGGCTTGGTAGGAGGCCATTGTATTAGCGTCGATCCCTATTACCTGACTCACAAAGCGCAGGAAATTGGCTACCACCCACAAGTTATATTGTCTGGCCGGCAAATAAATGACGGCATGGGAGCCTTCGTTGCAGAACGCATCATTAAGATGCTTACACGCAAACGCATTCATGTGGTCGGTGCAAACGTCCTTATATTGGGCTTAGCATTTAAGGAAAACTGTCCTGACCTAAGAAATACACGAGTCGTAGACATTGTTGGAGAGCTAGAGCATTACCACGCCAATGTCGATGTTTTCGACCCCTGGGTCAACAAAGAAGAAGCTCAAAACGAATATGGCCTAGCGCCAATAGATGCACCTGCTGCAGGAACCTACGACGCAATCATCCTGGCCGTGGCCCACAACCAATTTCTGGAATTGGGTGTTGATGCCATACGCGCGTTCGGAAAACCTGACAATATACTCTATGACATTAAAAGCGTACTACCTAAAGACGCTGTTGATGCTCGTTTGTAGCGCCTACACAAAACGTGTCAAAGATCATATCTCTTCCCAAATAACCGCTAAGACCACAGCTCCATTATGAAAGTCTTGATAACAGGTACAGCCGGATTCATCGGTTCAACACTCGCCCTTAAGCTACTTGCTCGTGGCGACGAGGTCATCGGCATTGACAATGTCAACGATTACTATGACGTCAACTTAAAACTTGCCAGATTAGAACGAGTCAAGGCACATGCAGGCTTTACAGAGGTGCGCGGCAACCTTGAAGACAAAGAGCTGATGGAAGCCACGTTTCGCAAACATCAGCCACAGCGGGTTGTAAATCTTGCAGCACAAGCAGGCGTTAGATACTCACTAGAAAATCCACAGGCGTACATCGATGCAAATGTTGTGGGTTTTACCAATGTTTTAGAAAATTGCAGGCACACGAAAGTTGAACATCTGGTTTATGCATCAACTAGCTCTGTTTATGGCAATCACACAAACATGCCATTCTCAATTCACGAGTCTGTAGATCACCCTGTAAGTTTGTATGCGGCTACAAAAAAAGCGAACGAGCTAATGGCTCACACCTATAGCCACCTCTTCCAGCTGCCAACAACAGGCCTGCGATTTTTCACGGTATACGGTCCATGGGGGCGTCCTGACATGGCACTGTTCTTATTCACCAAGAACATACTCGCTGGTAAGCCTATTGATGTATTTAACTACGGAAAGCACAAGCGTGACTTCACCTATGTTGAGGACATTGTAGAGGGTGTTATGCGAACACTAGACAATGCAGCGACGCCTAACGAACAATGGGACAGTAACGCACCTGACCCCGCTACAAGCTCTGCACCATTCCGTATCTATAATATAGGCAACAACGAGCCTGTTGATCTGGAACACTACATCAGCACCCTTGAGTCTTGCTTGAACCGCACAGCAGAAAAAAACCTGATGCCGCTGCAGGCTGGCGATGTACCAGACACTTATGCCGATGTGAGTGATCTAGTGCGCGATGTTAACTACAAGCCCAATACCAGCGTGGAAGACGGCATATCCAAGTTCGTTGACTGGTATCTGGATTATTACAAGGTTTAAACGCAAGACCGAAAGACATTTTCTGAGGCGATAGAAAACTGAGAAATGTCATTCTCGCGAAGAGCTGTCATTCCCGCGAAGGCGGGAATCTTGTGTTTAGAACGCCATGCCCCGCCTTCTTAGGGATGACACACTAAAGAATGTTCCCATTCAAGACAAGGCTTGAAAGTCCGTATAACGCAATAACATCAAACACAAACAGGCGTTTGTACTTGATACATCAAATCCATCCACGGGCTTTGTAAGCTGCTAATGCGACGATTTCGTGCAGCCATTTATTGAATTTCACCACAGCCGTGGTTTGTGGCACCGATGCCCATAATGGAATATCAGGCAGTGCCTCTCGGTTAACACTGACTGGACAAACATCAATCCCTTTGGGTTCGAGTACTTTGCGAAAAGTATTCAGCGCTCTGGGCATGTGCAAGGCCGATGTGACTAGCCTTAACTGCCCTACAACGCTCTGAGTTTCTAGCAGGGCTGCAACCTCGACGGCATTGTCTCGAGTAGTAGAAGAATTTGCCTCGCGTAGTATCCGATCGTTGCTAATGCCCAATACGTTCCAGTAATTTCCGATGACGTCTGCTTCGCTGATTGTTCTCAATGCACCGCCCGATGCAATCATGACCAACGAAGGTTCCGCCTGAGCGATTCTTGCCGCGGCGCTGGCACGTGCCAATGTTGATTGACTCATCCTCTCAAATTCGTCAGCAAACGTTACCCGCGAATCAACTCCGCCGCCAAGCATCACCAAGTGCGAGCCTGCATCGCATTCTATCGAGGCAGGATAGCGATCTTCCAATTTAGTGAGTAGTGGATTCACCACACTTGGGGCACCAATTACCAAGCAAACGGTTAGCCAGACAAAGCCCAATAGCAGCACAGGCAACCAGCGCACGTGGCCGCGGCGACCACGCCCCAGCACGACCAACAGCACAATAACGAATCCAGAGATGAAGAAAACCAGCGCAGCGGGATCAAGTAGCCAATTTTTAATAAGATCAGTCATGAAAAGACGTTTCTGCCAATAAGTTGTCGGGGATGCAAAGCGAATAATGAGGGTGGACCGGTCAGAATCTCACAACGGCTTCATCTGCAACATTGTGGCCTGAGAACCCTGCATCTGGATTAGTGTTAATGGTTAGTATTGTCACCTATTAGCACCACAGGCTTTCAATGCAGTACAAAGCGCCTGAGTTAATAAGTGACATAACGGCCCTGCAGCGTGCTAATTCGGTCATATTTCCATATAATAGTAAAGAGATTTATCATAAACGCAATTTATATTGAAAAATGGCTAGCCCCGATTCCAGTAATCTGAATCAACATAGACAGTTGCGCGCCTTCTGCCATGCGGCACAAACGGGCAGTATCTCTAAGGCGGCAGTTCGCCTCAAACTAAGCCAGCCCTCGGTATCTTTGCAAATACAGGCGCTGGAAAAAGAGCTGGACACCTTGCTGTTCGAGCGTTGTGGCCCCAAAATCAGACTTACACCCGCAGGCGAATTACTGCTGGATATGGCGCAGCCATTGGTTGACGGATTCTCACGACTGGCAGATAGCTTTGCTGCACGGCTGGGTGATATTCATTCCGGACCGCTGGATATTGCATCAGGTGAAGCAACACTGCTTTATATTCTTCCAGACGTCATCAAAGGGTTTTCAGATGAATACCCGCAAATTGATATCCGTTTGCACAACGTAACGGGGCATGACGGATTAGCGCTACTGCGGGCAAATGATGTTGATTTTGCTGTTGGCTCTATGATTGATGTGCCAGACGATATGGTCTATCACCCAATCTATGACTACACCCCGTCCTTGATCATGTGTAAGGGGCACCCCCTAGAGGCAAAAACAGATCTTACGCTAGAGGACATCAGCCCTCATGGACTCATATTACCTCCCAAACATTTGAGTACCTGGAGTGTTATCGATCTTGTTTTTCAACAGCACGGTGTACCGTACAACGTCGTTCTTGAAGCTGGTGGCTGGGAAGTGATCAAACGATACGTCGAGATTGGTGCTGGCATCAGTATCGTCACTAGCATTTGCTTACGTGGCTTTGAAAATCTGACTGTTCGCCCAATGGAAAAGTATTTCCCTAATCGTAGTTACGGTGTAGTAGTTCGCCGAGGCAAATTTTTATCACCACAAGCCAAGCAGTTTCTGCAAATGATGGATGGGGATTTCTTTGCTCGTCAAACAAGTCCACCAACCACAAAGCGAAAAAATAGTCACCGCAACGACGAGTTAATTACCCACCTGTGACAGTTACAGAGATGCCTGGACACACCGATCCTGCTGCTCGCGAGTTTCTAAAAACACCGGCAGTTCCAGCAGCGTTTCGCACAGATCCACACAATATGCACGTTATCGTGGGGATGTCTGGCGGCGTGGATTCCGCAGTGACTGCTTTGCTGCTCAAGCAACAAGGGTATAAAGTCTCTGGCATTTTTATGCAGAACTGGGAAGATGATGATGAGCACTGCACTGCTAGGCAAGACTATCGCGATGCGGCGTCAGTAGCGACCAAACTTGGAATAGAACTTTCCACGGTCAATTTTTCGGCTGAATACTGGGACAGAGTGTTTGAACATTTTCTTGCAGAATACAGTGCAGGACGTACACCTAATCCAGATATCCTTTGTAATAAGGAAATCAAGTTCAAAGCGTTTCTCGATCATGCACACCAGCAAGGTGCTGATGCCATTGCCACTGGGCACTACGTACGTTCTGGTGGCAACAATGATCAAGTACAACTTCTGCGTGGCAAAGACAACAACAAAGATCAAAGCTACTTTCTTTATACACTGAATCAGGATCAGCTTCGGCCTACCTTGTTCCCAGTTGGCAGCTTAGATAAACCGCACGTGCGGCAGTTGGCCCAGGATGCAGGCTTTCATGTGTTTAGTAAAAAGGACAGCACGGGCATCTGTTTTATTGGAGAGAGAAAATTTACCGCTTTTCTGGGTGAATATCTACCTGCTCAACCCGGAGTTATCGTAACCGACAGCGGACAAAACATAGGTCGTCACAACGGACTCATGTTCTACACTTTAGGGCAGCGTCAAGGCCTTGGTATAGGCGGTACTCGTGATAGCAATGAGGAGCCTTGGTATGTGCTGGCAAAAGATTTAACAGAGAACAGACTCATTGTCGGGCAGGGTCACCACCACCCTACTCTCTTTCGACAATCACTTAATGCCCACGACCTGCATTGGGTAAATGGGCACCCGCCTTCAAGCACCTTCCGATGCACGGCAAAGGTAAGGTATCGCCAGCAAGACCAAGCCGCCGTAGTCAACGTAAATGCCGACCACACACTGAACATCGTTTTCGATGAACCCGTGCGTGCGGCAACTCCTGGGCAATCACTGGTTCTATATAATGGAGACAGCTGCCTAGGTGGAGCAGTTATCAGTGACTTTGACGATAGTTAAACGCGCATAACGAGCACAGAACATAAATTCTAATGTTGCTGCGGTAGGCTCGGTATTTACCTCGGCTTTTATTGATACACATCTATACTCACACGTATGAGCCATTTATCAACAATTGAAAACCAAACACTTGCACTGGGCGGTATTTTCCAAGCCGTGTATTTGTGTAAAGCCCTAGCAACCACAGGCACCTGCGATCAAGACGAATTGCAAACTACATTGCATTCCATTTTGACACTGTCGACAGACAAAGTAATCGATGCGTATGGTGGTAGTGCGCGCGGTATCTCGCGTGGCTTACGGCTAATGCAATCGCAGCTTGGTGGCACCGCAGAGTCACGCGATATCGAAATTGCTCGCTACTCACTTGCACTCATTCAGCTAGGAAGCAACGTTCTAAATAACTCAAACACAACAGAACAATTACGAATTGGCATCAGTCGGGCTCAAGCTATGGAACAGCCAGTGACTGACCCTGACATGATCAACAATCTGGCCAATTTGTATCGCAGTAGTATCAGCCATCTCACTCCCAGAATTATGGTGAGTGGTGATCCTGATTATTTAAACAACAATGAGATTGCCTCGACAGTGCGTGCCGCACTGCTAGGTGGAGTACGTTCTGTCGTTTTATGGAGGCAATGCGGGGGTAGTCGTCCTAAGCTACTGTTCGCACGCAGCCAGTATATTGAACGTGCCCAAGAGTACTTGCGGGTATAGCGCATGAAGTAACTTCCATCAAGCTTTTTTGCGATAGCTTCTATTTCTCCCTGCCGTGCGTAGGAATTCTCAAACTACCGAACAGCATGTGCAACACACCGCCAGCGGCGGCATGTTGCACGGTACGTCAACTAACTGGCGACTTGGATATTGACCGGAATGTCCTTGAACTTCACCTTCATCTCGTCTGCTGAGTTCTGGAATTCAGAGATTTCGTTGAAATTCAGGTAGCGATAAACCTCCTCGCTCATGGCATCTAGATCCTTCACATATTCCATGTACTCAGCCACGGTGGGTAGTCTGCCAAACAGCGCTGCAACGGCTGCTAGTTCAGCTGAGCTCAGGTATACGAAAGCACCCTTGCCCAATCGGTTAGGAAAGTTTCTGGTAGAGGTAGACACTACGGTAGCCCCGGGTTTTACCCGTGCCTGATTACCCATGCACAAAGAGCACCCTGGCATTTCGAGTCTAGCGCCTGCTGCACCGAAGATATTGTAGTAACCCTCTTCTTTTAGCTGGTGCTCATCCATGCGCGTTGGTGGAGCGATCCACAATACGGTGTCAACGTATTCACCCGCTTTCTCTATTAACTTGCCTGCAGCTCGGTAGTGACCAATGTTGGTCATGCAAGAACCGATAAACACTTCGTCTACTTTCGTGTTTTGTACTTCAGACAATGGCTTCACATCATCAGGATCGTTAGGACACGCTAGCAGAGGCTCTTTGAGTTCGTTGAGATCAATCTCAATAATCTCAGCGTACTCGGCATCAGCATCAGCTTCCAGAAGTGTTGGGTTCTCGAGCCACTCTTCCATTTTCCGGGCACGGCGCTCAAGAGTTCGAGAATCGTCGTAGCCTTGGTCAATCATCCAACGAAGCAATGTGATGTTGGAGGTGATGTATTCCTTCAGCGGATCAATTTCCAGCTTAACTGTACAACCACCTGCCGAACGCTCAGCCGTAGCATCCGCAAGCTCAAATGCTTGCTCAAGTTTGAGGTCTTTAAGGCCTTCAATCTCTACACACTTGCCTGAGAAAATGTTCTTCTTGCCCTTCTTTTCAACGGTAAGCAAACCACGCTTGAGTGCAGCATAAGGGATAGCATTAACCAGATCACGAAGCGTAATTCCTGGCTGCATTTTACCTTTGAAACGTACCAACACTGACTCTGGCATATTCAACGGCATAACGCCTACTGCCGAGGCAAATGCTACAAGTCCGGAACCTGCTGGGAATGAGATACCCATAGGAAAACGTGTGTGCGAGTCGCCACCAGTACCCACTGTGTCAGGCAGTAGCATCCTGTTAAGCCAGCTATGAATAATGCCATCACCCGGACGCAAAGCTACACCCCCTCTGGTAGACATGAAGTCAGGCAGGGTGTGATGCGTATTAACATCGATGGGCTTAGGGTACGCAGCTGTATGACAAAACGACTGCATAACCAGATCAGCGGTAAAACCAAGGCAAGCTAAATCTTTGAGCTCGTCGCGTGTCATAGGACCGGTGGTATCTTGAGAACCCACGGTTGTCATTTTAGGTTCGCAATACTGACCGGCGCGAATGCCGTCAACACCACAGGCCTTACCAACGATTTTTTGTGCCAACGTGTAACCCTTGTCGCTTGGATCGTTAGCACCGGGACGCAAGAATACCGTGCTGAAATCCAGCCCTAATGATTCACGAGCACGATCTGTGAGACCACGACCAATGATCAGTGGAATTCGACCACCGGCACGTACTTCATCGAGTAACACCTCGTTGCCAAGTTCGAAGGTGGACAGCACCTCGTCAGAACCGTGCTTGGTAACTTTGCCCTCGAACGGATAAATATCGATAACGTCGCCTGTTTCCATACTATTGACATCACATTCAATAGGCAATGCACCGGCATCTTCCAGCGTGTTGTAAAAAATAGGCGCAATTTTTGAACCCAGAACAAAACCGCCATCACGACGATTAGGAATAAAAGGGATGTCATTGCCCATGTGCCACAGCACGGAGTTAGTGGCTGACTTTCTGGATGAACCTGTACCCACTACATCGCCAACGTAGGCAATCGTGTGGCCCTTGTCTTTGAGCTTCTGAATGTCTGCCAGAGGGGTCGCACTGAGCCCCTCACGTTCGAACTTGAGCATCGCTAGAGCGTGCAAAGGGATGTCAGGACGTGACCATGCATCAACAGCAGGCGACAGATCGTCAGTGTTGGTTTCTCCGGGTACTTTAAACACTGTGACTGAGACTTTTTTCGGCACATCTTCTTTGCTCAAGAACCATTCGGCGTCAGCCCAAGATTGCATGGTTCTTTTGGCAGCTTCATTGCCTTGCTTGGCTTTTTCTTCTACATCGTGGAAGGCATCGAACATAAGCAAGGTATGCGATAGAGCTTTGCAGGCAGCATCTGACAAATCTTTATCGTCTAGTGCAGCAATGAGCGGTTGGATGTTGTATCCACCTAACATAGTCCCTAGCAGCTCAATAGCAGCAACTGGAGTTACCAATGGCGAGCTCGCCTCACCTTTGGCGACAGCGGCTAAAAAACCAGCCTTTACGTACGCAGCTTCATCCACCCCCGCTGGAATACGGTTACTTAACAAGTGTAACAGGAAGTCCTCTTCGCCTTTGGGCGGTGCCTTGAGCAACTCAACTAAGCCGGCGGTTTGCTCCGCATTGAGCGGTTGCGCAACAATACCTTGCGCTTGGCGTTCTGCTTCGTGTTGTCGATAAACTTCTAACATCTCTATTCCTCCAATTACTCACACTGTTAAGAGCGGCTAGAGCCGACTCATGACTAAATTACTTGGTGGTTACCGGTTTAGTGCGCGAACGTTTTCTAGTTGGCTTTGAATCGCTCACTGGCGAGCCCGCCTTGTTCCCGTCTACAACCGATAGCTCTACACCACCTCCTTTGAATACGTTTGCACGAATATGTTCCAGTTCATCGCGCAATTGCGCTGCCGTTTCGAATTCAAGATTACGTGCGCAATCATACATCTGTTTTTCCAGTTGCTTCATGCGTTTTGTGGCGTCATCCATCGACAGGCCTATTATATCTGGTTGTGCACTTGTATCCTTGCTACCTTGCTGCCCTCGCCGCTTGTCATTGCCAGAGCCCCCAGCTTCCATAACATCATGAACGGCCTTCTTGATACCAGTTGGGGTTATACCGTGCTCGATATTGTAGTTTTCCTGCACCTCTCTACGTCGGCTCGTTTCATCCATGGCCCGCTGCATGGAACCGGTAAGCGTATCTGCATAGAGGATGGCCTTGCCATGCAGGTTACGTGCGGCGCGTCCAATTGTCTGAATCAATGAACGATCAGAGCGCAAGAATCCCTCTTTATCGGCATCGAGAATGGCAACTAGAGACACCTCGGGCAAATCCAGCCCCTCTCTGAGCAGATTGATACCCACAATGACGTCAAATATCCCTAAACGCAGGTCACGAATGATCTCACTGCGCTCAACAGTGTCTACATCGGAGTGCAAGTAACGCACTTTAACACCGTGCTCACCGAGGTAATCGGTAAGATCCTCAGACATGCGTTTGGTGAGCGTGGTGATGAGCACACGTTCGCCTTTGGCTGCCCGCTCGTTGATCTCAGAGAGCACATCATCCACTTGCGTACGTGCGGGTCTGATCTCCACCTCTGGATCGAGTAAGCCTGTGGGACGAACCACCTGCTCTATCACTGCATCGGCGTGGGCTTTTTCATAGTTGCCCGGTGTGGCCGACACAAAAATGGTTTGCGGTGACAGCGATTCCCATTCTTCAAACTTCAGTGGCCGGTTATCCAGCGCAGAAGGTAGGCGAAACCCGAAGTTCACCAGATTCTCCTTACGTGAACGATCGCCTTTGTACATAGCGCCCAGTTGAGGCACGGTGACATGACTCTCATCGATGAATAATAAGCTGTCTTCAGGCAGGTAATCAAACAAACACGGTGGCGGCTCACCAGGTTGTCTGCCAGACAAATAACGCGAGTAATTTTCGATGCCTGAGCAGTAGCCCAGCTCATGAATCATCTCCAGATCAAACTGAGTGCGTTGTTGTAGGCGCTGAGCTTCTAGCAGTTTACCCGCGCCCGTAAGATGCTCAAGACGATCTCGCAGTTCATCCTTGATGAAGTCAGTGGCGTCAAGAAGACGTTGGCGTGGGGTTACATAGTGGGTTTTGGGATAAATGGTGAGTCTGGGCACCTTACGCATAATCTCCCCAGTTAGCGGATCGAAAAAGCTTAAAGTTTCTATTTCATCATCGAACAGCTCCACGCGGATGGCTTCACGCTCAGAATCTGCTGGGTAGATATCGATAATTTCGCCTCGCACACGGTAAGTACCGCGTTTGAGCTCCACATCGTTACGGCTGTATTGCAGCTCGGCTAGTCGTCGCAGCACATCGCGCTGATTAACCGTCTCACCACGTTTGAGGTGCAACACCATCTTATGGTACTGCTGAGGGTCGCCTAGCCCATAAATAGATGACACCGTAGCAACGATAATGGTGTCACGACGCTCAAACAGCGCCTTGGTGGCTGACAGACGCATTTGCTCAATGTGCTCATTGATCGACGAATCTTTTTCTATAAAGGTGTCGCTGGCCGGCACATAGGCTTCGGGCTGGTAGTAGTCGTAGTAAGAGACGAAGTACTCAACCGCGTTATCGGGGAAGAAATCTTTGAACTCCCCATAGAGCTGCGCGGCCAACGTCTTGTTCGGCGCGAGCACAATGGCCGGACGCTGCTGCTTTTGCAAAATATTGGCAATGGTGAAGGTTTTGCCCGAACCTGTTACGCCGAGAAGGGTCTGGTAGGCCAAACCGTCGTCAATGCCTTCAGACAGACTCGCAATAGCACCAGGCTGATGCCCTGCAGGGGTGTATGCCGTTTGCAGATCGAATAGGTTCGACATGGACTATTTAGGTACCTAAGAGACCTGATTGTACAATCATTTGAAAGTAATCGAAAAATTAGTCGTTAACTGATTGACCTAAACGAATAATGTAATTAAACTTCGTCTCGATTCCTTGGTAGCTCAGTTGGTAGAGCAAATGACTGTTAATCATTGGGTCGGCGGTTCGAGCCCGTCCCAAGGAGCCATTAAAATCTAAGCGTTATGTCAAATGAGTTGTTTGGCATAGCGTTTTTTTTTGCTCGCCGAACACCGCTGGTGGTGCAATCTGCAATATTGCTATCTAAGCCTAGCAAAATTAATCCCCCAAATGTGGCGTCGCTGGCACCGAATGGAAGGAGGCCAGCTTAGATCCCCCTCTCTTCAGGCGCTCAATTGACCAATCCAGCTGAAAAACCTCTGTTCGATCTAGAAGATTTGTTAAAAATGCCCAAAATGCTGGCCCTTATCGAGATATCCAGCCACTCACTGTGTTGCTGAGGGGGTTATTTGATAGACTGAAACTGATGCATGTACTGAGAGGTTCAAAGCGACTTTACTGTCGTTAGTTCTGCAGTGCAGGTTCGTTGAGTAGAAACCAAAGGTTTAGGTACTCACTTGCATTAAATGACGAAATAGGCAGCCGCCAGGGAACACAATTATGGGACAAGCCGTAAAGAAATCTGATCAGATTGCAACTGATCGACGCCCCAGCAAGGTTCTGCGCCAGAGAAACATACAGCTAGTCAACTTGGGCACTTATACCCAAAACGATACATCGCGGATACCTGTACTTCGTGCAAAAAAGCCCAACACAAAATCAATAGCACCACAAAGAACACACTCGGAATATGTCAAGCTGGAATCTCAGCCATTTGACACAAAAGCGGCCACGAATGACACCGCATTCGGCCAATCAAGATCGGAGTCTAAGCAGCAACACACCCCCCCAAAGAACCCACTGACCGTCATCATTTTAGGCAGCCTATGTTTCGGTAGCCTCGTGGGATACCAATGGTCGTCGTTGCACAACCTGGCACCTTTAGCTGGCAATAAGGTTGAATCTGATCTTGGAATCGACAGTGTTGCAACCGCGGAACCAACAGCAGCTGTTGCCACGTTAGCAGAGCCTGTTGCACCACAAACTCAAGCACTGGCGCTAACGCAAGCACAAACAGATGCAGCGATAGAGCGTGAACAGCAATATCGTCTTGAGGAAAAAGAGTTCCTCTCACAGATCGATTGGCTTAATAACCAGAATAGCAACTTGATCAACGAGCTGGATACTCTCAAGATAGAGACGCTCAACCAGAATCGCGAATTGCTGGCGATGGAGCTAGAGGTTGTAGCGCTTCAGTCTCAATCCGAGCCCTCAACAGAAACTCGTGTGATTTACAACTTTGTGAACACACCTATTGGCTCTTCAACCCCGGTGCAATTCGGCGGTTCGAATACTCCATACAACGAAGATGTAGTGGAAGACTCTGACGAATCAATCGCATACAAATTGGAACAACAGCGCTCGCAATACAATGATGAGGGCCAGCGTGTCTACGATCTCGAGACCGGAGAGTATATTGAAACTTCCAACGAGAGTTTCGTTGGATCAAACAGTCAGGGCAATTTTGAAGAGTTAAACAATGAGGATTCGCCCAACGAGTTAGATTCGTACGAAACAGTTAACTCAGAGCTGCTCAACGAGTTGCAGCAAGTGCGCCTGCGGCAATTTGAAGCTGGCCTACTGGACTACGACCATGCAACCGGTACTTTCGTGCAAAAAGATTTTGGAAACGCAAACAGCGATCGTATTTCATACCCGCCTATCGCCACTGAGTGATTCAAGAACGTTAGCTCTGAGTGTAAGCAATCCCGGAGCTAAGAACCCTGCCGTATTTATCAGCAATGATTGTTGCCTGTGAATAGACATACCCGCGTGCCACCCTTGTGGCAAGAGGTATGCCTATCTTCAATCGCTACTTACGTTGAACAGGCAAGCCATGGCGATTTAAGAAAAGATTAACAAAAGACAGCACTAAGAAAACGATAGCCATTATAAATAATTGGTAGGTAGGCTCAGCACCTGGCTCTAATGCCACCTTAATGCCCAATGCAGGCGATAGATGAAAACCTACAGCACCGATTACCACGCTAGTGGCAACAGCTGCACCCAAAGCTCTCGATTTGGGATGAAACATCAGTAAGCCCGCCACAATCTCAAGCACTCCAGTAACTAATCTGAAACCAGGCTCGAACAATGCAATATGAGTGTTTTGTGCAATGGTACTAAAAATAAGATTATCGGCTCCGAACTTCTGTGCCCCCATAAACAACATTGCACCTGCTAGTGCAATCGCAAAGATATGTTTTACCAACGTCATAAAAATATTCCTGAGCAAAAGGTTTGATTACCGTTAAAGTTAAAATTTACAACACACCACTTTTAATTACCAACATCTTTTCTCTTGTCATCTCGTGCATAGAGTATTGAATGCCTCCCATACCCAAACCGGACGAATCACGACCGCCAAATGGCATCCAGTCAACGCGAAAGGCAGTGTGATCGTTAATCATAACCGCTGTTGCATTTAGCTTGTTAGACGTATCGAGCACATCAGTGAGATCGTTAGAGTAAATAGACGCTTGGAAGGCAACATCGAGAGAGTTAGCTTTGGCTATTGCCTCGTTCTTGTCTGTATAAGAATAGACACAAACCACCGGACCAAAAATTTCTCGTTGCGAGACTGTTGCCTTGTCGTCAGGATTTAAAAGCACCGTTGGTGAAAAACAGGTATCTGAAATTCTTTTTCCACCACACAATACAACTGCCCCACCTTCTCGAGCTTCCTCTACCCACTGCTCAACTCGGTCAACCTCTCTTGGCAATATTAATGGTCCCACTTCTGTCTTTGGATCAAGTGGATCACCAACAATTAACTTCGATGCCTTCTCAGCTAGCTTTTTAGCTAACTCTTCGCAATTACTTTCGTGCACATAAACCCGCTGAACTGAAACACAAACCTGACCCGCATGGTAGAAACCGCCTTTGAGTAGACTATCGATAACAGTATCTACTGAAGCTGACTTATCCACTATCACAGGGGCTGCACCACCATGCTCCAATGCGCATCGTGTTCCTGGCGAAAGCTTTGAACGAAGCATCCAGCCAACAGCTGCCGAGCCAATAAACGAGAAAAAATTAACACGTTGATCAGTGATTAGTTTTTCGGCATCTGCATCTTCCACCATCAGAGCCTGACACCATCCCTCTGGTAGCCCTGCCTCTTTAAGGATCGATACAAATTTGAAACACGATAAAGGTGTGGTTCGCGCAGGCTTAATAATCACAGGTGCACCCACGGCAATGGCCGGAATCGTTTGATGCACGATGAGGTTGAGTGGATGGTTAAACGCGCTAATAGACGCAACGACACCAATGGGTTCTCGCTGCGTAAATGCCAACCTGTTGGTTGACGCTTCAGTGAGTCCCATGGGGATTTGCTCACCTTTAATGTGAGGTATATGCTCAATCGCCAAGCTAATACAGTTTATGGCTCTGAGAACCTCAACCTTAGAATCTGCATAGGGCTTACCCCCTTCTTGCGCAGCAATACGCGTTAACTCATCCACTTGACTGCTCATGATTTTTTCAGCACGCTTCAGAATTTCAATTCTTTGGTGTGCTGGCAACCAAGCTGCCCGATCAGTAAACAGGGCGTGTGCTTTAGACAGAGCCTTATCAACATCCGCTGTCGAGCTAATAGCTACTTCTTGGATTACCTCAGAGTTGTAGGGATTTGAGACAGTTAGCATGTCGTTGATTCCATTGAATGTAGATGATGTGCATGTGGATTCTCTGTGCGCGACATCGGCAGAGCCGATGTCGCTTCAAAAAACCTAGATGATGCAAGTATGTTCCTTCAACAGAACATTAAGAATCGGGTGATTAAGTGAGTAATCCACCGGCAGATCTATAACATGCACACCTTTACTATGAAGGGCAGTATCAAGAATTTCGACAAAATTATCGAAGCTTGTCGCTTTGTGACCTATCGCACCAAAACTGTTGGCGTACTGAACGAAATCAGGATTATTAAAATCCAGACCAAAGTTATCGAAACCTGTTCCTTCTTGCTTCCACTTGATCATGCCGTAAGCGTTATCTGTCAAGATGATAACAACCAGATCCTGCTTCAAACGAACCGCTGTTTCCAGCTCTTGGGAATTCATCATGAATCCGCCATCGCCGTTAATAGATACCACCTTGCTAGCGGGTTTGATCTGCTTTGCCGCCATAGCAGATGGCAAACCAGCACCCATAGTGGCCAGAGCGTTGTCTAGCAGTAATGTGTTTGGCGCATAGCACTCGTAGTTACGAGCAAACCAAATCTTATAAACGCCGTTATCCAACGTAATGATGTCTTCAGCATCCAAACGTTCACGCAACAACTTAACCAGCGCTTGAGGTAGTACTGGGAAGCGAGTGTCATCAAAGTATTTTGTGATGTGCAGATCAATTTCACCGCGCAGGCGCTCAAAGTAACTGAAATCTTGTTCAAGCTTACCCAGGCCTTCAGCAATGCGAGAAACTGAATTTGAAATGTCACCCACTACATTAAGTTGTGGGAAGTACACTGCATCTACATTAGCTGCATCAAAATTCACATGAATGACTTTTTTGCCACCCTCTTTCATGAAAAATGGTGGTTTTTCGATAACGTCGTGACCCACATTGATGATCAGATCTGCTCTTTCGATCGCACAGTGTAGGTAATCGTTTTCCGAGAGAGCTGCAGTACCTAGATAACGTTCGTGACGTTCATCGACAACACCCTTACCCATTTGAGTATTAAAAAAGTACAAGCCTGACTGATCAATCAATGATTTCAACGACTCACTGGTGCGCTTACGATTTGCTCCTGCACCAATAAGTAGAAGTGGAAGCTTGGCCGCCTTGATAAGCTCTACCGCTTGCTCTATGGCCACGTGGTTCGCATCAGGGCGTCGGTAACTCACTACATCAAATATCTTACCGTCACACTCTTCCTCTGCGACATCTTCAGGTAACTCGAGGTACGCAGCGCCCGGTCTTTCATCCATCGTCAGGCGAAAAGCTTCTCGCACCACAGATCCAACATTACTGCCATGAACGATTTGAGTGGAATATTTAGTAACAGGCTTCATCAAACTAACCACATCGACGACCTGGAACCGACCTTGCTTGCTCACATGGATTGGCTTTTGTGCACCCAACATAATCATGGGCATTGCGCCCAGTTGCGCATAGGCCGCAGCGGTCACAAAATTGGTAGCACCCGGCCCAAGCGTGGACAAGCAAACACCTGGCTCGCCGGTTAACCGCCCGTAAGTGGCAGCCATAAAACCAGCTGCTTGCTCGTGTCGTGTCAATATCAGCTGGATAGACGAGCCTCTGAGCGAATCTAGAAAATCCAGATTTTCTTCGCCCGGAATACCGAAAATATACTTTACACCCTCGTTTTCGAGTGCTTTAACAAATAAGTCTGATGTTTTCATAATGTAGTGTGCTTATCCTAATCTCATTGAATCAGCGATCTGCATGTACAAAACGCCTGTTATACGCCCGCACGATAGTTGAGCGGGTTATTGCCAGCACGCAGAGCCACCTGCTGAAAGCATACATGGATAACGCAAGCCAGGAGTACTTTCAATAACTCGTTTCACGGCCTTAATATAATCTGAAGCCCCGCCTGATTTCCTGGGCGTTTACAGCCTTGCATTAATACTCCCTAAAACGGCTTAGTTTAGTCTTAATTGTTAAAAATTCCAGAGTGGATTCTTCAGTGGCTGTGTTAGCTCAACTAACCAATTAACCGCCCTCTCGTCGCGAGAAACAGTGGTTAGATCCAGATCTGGCTTGAAAAATAGTTGTCGATCTCGTCCGTTCAATGAGCAGTAAGACTCCACTGTAACGGTTACATCTGAGTAACCTTCGCGCTGCCACTCTTGCTCAAGAAACTGGCCGAATTGCCAGATCATATCTGGAATACAAGACATTTTGCGCACTTGTCTGGCGTTCAGATGCTCTTTGGGGTGAACAGTCCACTTTTGATCATCTGCACTAACATGAAATATTGCAACACCGGATTTTGAACGAAGCTTCATCCGCCAACTAAATCGATGTCCGTCTTCAGTCCAGGCAACATTTCCAGGAATAAACCAGTTACGCATAGGCACCAAAACTTGAGAACTGAGCCACAAAATCATTAGTGCCATGATAAGTACATGCTTAGCCGACAACGCTACAGACGCTGTGCCGTGAAGCACGTTGGAACTTGCATCAGGGCGTGTAGACGACTCAAGAATACCCTTCTCTGGTTGACCAACAGGGCCAGAAGAAGATGTTCGGCGACGGAATTTATCGCGCAATCGGATAGGCCAGTCAGGCTTAAAAAATAGAAAACTAGCGAACCAAGTGAACCACGGAAATATCCCAATACTAAAGACGGTGTGATTAACCAGATGAAACACGGCATACGCCGCTAACACCCATGGTCTGGCCCATTTAAAAAACAACAATGGAGCACCTAACAAATGCAGCGCTATCGCACCGTATGCACCAATTGTGATACCTAAATCGCCAGTGAGCCACGTAAAAAACGGAGGATAGCCGTCTCGCCGCGCATGCATCCATATTCTCAGTGGTTCAAGGTTAAGCCAATCTGCATTCAACTTAACGATACCGGCAAAGATCAGAATTATTTCCAGCTGTGCCAACAAAACAACGATAGACCAGTAGGGTACCGTTGCAGATGCAATACGACTGCCGCGGCGAGCATCGTATGACCACTTACAGTTAGCTGGTACAAATAGCATAACGACACAAAACAAAATCACCATATAGTAGTGATTTAGATACTCAGCTTGATCAAGTAGAAAACTGTACGTAAATCCAAGGGTGAAAATGAACAACGCGATCGTGTATCGATACCCCACCATAATGGCAAACGCACACACAGCCATAACGCCCCAATGAATCCATAAACCGATTCCCGGCCAAGGCACCACCCACTCGAAGTGGTGATACTTGAACAACATGTCGGGCTCTAGGTTTTTGCAGGTAGGGCACAGGAAAAGATTGTTGATACTGTTAAATAACAGTAACGCACCAAAACCCACTCGAAAGGCGGCTAGTGAACTTGCATCTACTCGCTTGAACAACTGTTGGAAAAGTGAATTCATGACGTTCAGTACATAAGATGCTTTGAGTAAGCTTAATTGCTCTGGCGCAAATCAAGAGCCCATTGAGTCGGCGTAAGTGTCGGGACGAGCGCAAACATCGTGTCGGAGCAAGCAATATGCTTCACTTGCCGATAACGACACCTTCACGTCGCGGATCAGCTCCGCCGGTTAAACGACCATTTGAGTGAGCAATGATATGCAGCCCACTGTTTAGGTCACGCACATTGGTTTCAAACCCCAACGCTTGCAGTTCATCAGCCAAACCTTCAGCCGCTGTTCCTTGCTCCAAATCGTAAGTGCCAAAACGATTCACCAAATGAGGCATGGCTGCCGCTTGTTGCGGATCCATCCCCCAATCGAGCTGCGCAATTAGAGCTTGTGCCACGTAGCCAATGATGCGTGAACCACCTGGCGATCCCACGACCAACTCAAGCTTTCCGTCTCGCAGAACAATAGTGGGTGCCATGGACGATCTTGGTCGCTTACCCGGCTCAACCCGATTGGCAATGGGTCGTCCATCGGCCTGTGTGGCGAAACTGAAATCAGTGAGTTCATTATTTAATAAAAAACCACCTGGAGCCATCACACGGCTGCCAAAACCATTTTCGATGGTGGTGGTCATTGACAAGGCATTGCCCTGCGCATCCACTATCGAAATGTGTGAAGTTGACGCTCGCGAAGGAGACCAGCTTTGCCCCCATTCCACTTCCAAGGCCGCTTGGTCCCATGGCGGCGAGCCTGCTTCCACAGATGGCAGTGCATCTTCACGTTGCAGTAATGTTGCACGCTCATCAAGATAGTTGATATCCAGCAAGTCAGGGATAGGAACAAAATCCTCATCTGCCATGTACAAGCCACGATCAGCAAAAGCAAGACGAGAGGCGTCCCCAATTAGCCTCCAGGCATCGGCTGATTCTGGTCCCATAGCAGCAATATTGTAGGGCTCCAGCATAGAGAGTATCTGACCAACGGTTAGTGCACCTGAGGAAGGAGGCCCCATACCACACACATCTGCACCGCGATAATTTGCACATACCGCTTCGCGCTCAATAACGTGATAAGCAGCAAGATCATCTAGGGTCAGTAGGCCCGGTTGCGACGCTGCCTGAACAGCATTGACAATACCTTGTGCAATGTTGCCTTTGTAAAACACGCCGGCACCGTCTCTGGCAATAGCCCGTAGAGTGCTAGCATAAGCTGGATTTTTGAGAGTATCTCCAGCCGACAATGGCGTGCCTTCTGGTAAAAAGTAATCGGCAGTGGCAGGTTGTGTACTCAGCTTTTCCTGATCATTGTCAATCGCGCTTGCCAACCTGGCAGACACTTCAAAGCCCTGTTCAGCATGCGCAATGGCCGAATCAAATAATTGGGCCCAGTTGTGATTCCCCCATAATCTATGCGCCTCTTCAAGTAGCGCTGGAGTTCCCGGCGTACCTACAGACAACCCTCCTACAACAGCATCAAAAAAACCCATGGTCTGGCCATCTGTTTGAAACAAGGTTGTGCGGGCAGCTCTTGGCGCTGTCTCACGCGCATCCAGTGTCGTCAGATGACCAGTGGCTGCATCAAACCAGACCAGAAACGCTCCACCACCTAAGCCGCTAGACTGTGGCTCAACTAAGCCCAACACGCTTTGCACCGCAACCATCGCGTCAGCGGCGTTGCCCCCCTGACGAAGCACTGCCGCGCCGGCTTCTGCTGCTAATGGATTAGCGGCACTTACCATCCACTGCTCAGACGGTACAGCGGCATCGGTTTGAGGCACAAGAGATACGGCAGCTCGTCGTTCATCGCTGCCACTCTCAGGAGCGCTCTGATCGGTGGACTGTTGAGCAAATACGGGATTCGCTAGAAGACAGCACAGAAGAATCAATCGCATAAACAGACGCCTCGCCAGACTAAACGTAGATTGTAGCGGATTTAGCCGTACTGTTTTTTACCCAACCCAAGAACCCAAAAAGCCGCGTGATTACGCGGCTTTGATATGCAAGAAGATAGCAGCTGAGCGTGGCTAAGAGGTTCTGGACTGCCCTAGTGACTTCAGCAATTCATCTACGGCGTCTTTTCTTGTTTGCTCATCAGCATTATCGATAGCAGATTTATTTTGCATACCGTTGAGCCCAGCTTGCGAATGACCATTAGCAAGATTATTTTGTGCAGGTGCTTGCGCACGGGTCATTGCCTCACGCTCTCGCAGATAACGATTGTAGTGTTCGTCAGAGTCAGCAGCAGATTGTGCTTGAGCAGGCGCTGACGCGCCAGTAGCTGCGTCGTTAGGTGAACCTGCGCTCTTGGCGCGCAGTTGACTGTCTATTTTCGCGCTCTGGGCGATAGCTACCTCATCAATCAGGATAACGCCACTTTCCAAGGTTAACAAAGAGCCTTGGTGCATTGTCTCGGTGATGTCATTGAGATCCTTGCCAGAATACGTGCCCAATGATGCCAAGGTATTCAGATCTTGGAAAATGGGTAGTGACCTGACAACGGCATCTAGGTCGATGTCTTGCTCTGGATCGATGTCTGCCAACGCACCCGGAATTGAATCAATAACCGCCAGCACAGCGGCAATGCTGTCCTTTTCTCCAGTAAAGCGAAAATCTCTATCGCGGTTTTGCCTTGCAATGATTTGGTCCATCCTTAAATCAATGGCAGGCTTCCTCGCTATGCTCGCGCAAGCACTGTAGAGCATATCGATTCCATCGATAGCACGTGCAACACGGTCAGGGTCAGACGCTTTCTCGCCAGCATCTGTCAGACGTATATACAGAGCGCCCTCGCCTGCAGTGACTGGGTCGAGCATGGAATCGAATGCACTTGCACCGCCAATGGGCAACACAGCCCCAGGAGTCACGCCGTCTAGCAGAGCGGCTAACGCTGGCAAATGACTGCTGGCGAAGATAACCCGACTGGCTAAGCGCACTAATTCAGCACGTCGCTTTGCGGGGTCAAGGTTTGGTGAAGTCAGAGCCTGCCAGTACGCCGAAGAGCCCAATGTTTGAAGATGCAGGCGTTCAACGACCGATTTCTCTTGCACGGAGAGCGAATCAATTCTCTCCATAACGATAGCACCAGCATGGCCAAGCCTTGCTGCTGCCGGTGTAATTTGGTCACCTTTGGCAGTACGATACTGATCGACCGCAGCACGAATGTCGGCGCGATCGAGAAGTTCAACTATCTTGGTGACGGCAATACGTAGCTCGTCTGACCGCATTTTTAGGCTCCATTGGCACATTTCTACTGACTGTGATCGGCCAATAACCCGACTACTTGAGATGTTATCAAGCTGCATCCTAGTGAGCTACCAACAGCCATAGCAGTCACGTCCATGGCTAACCTTCCTTAGTAAAACCTTAAAACAATTTAAAGATGTTTACTTCGAACACAAGCTGCTCGCTCAAGTTCAATACTTAGAACAATATGTTACTTGGATCCAGTCCGGAGTACATGGGGTGGACTGGGGTACATAAGCTGGTCGGGGCGAGAGGATTCGAACCTCCGACCCCCACAACCCCATTGTGGTGCGCTACCAGGCTGCGCTACGCCCCGCCAGAGCGAGATAGCTTAACGCAAGCGGGTGGCTTTTTGTATCGTTCACAAAAAAATTTAACAAACACACGCAACAAAGGGCATGACTTAAAGAGAGTAAATATCTTTTCAGGACCGCCGGTTTCTAGTAGCCACTGCCGTGAGACTGTTCTGGAGAGCTATTGTGCCCTCAAAATTCGAAGCAAGTCTTCAAGCTCTGAGCGGAACTGGCGGATCATCTGTTGCGACTGAGCGTTGTCATCCTTAACGACATCACCGGCAAGATGCTGCCTAGCTCCCGTTATCGTATAGCCTTCTGCATAGAGCAAGCTACGGATCTGACGAATTAGCATGACGTCTTGTCGCTGGTAGTACCGCCTGTTCCCTCGCCGCTTAACCGGCGCAAGATCAGAGAATTCTTGTTCCCAGTAGCGCAGCACGTGTGGCTTGACCATACACAGCTCGCTGACCTCACCAATAGTGAAGTAACGCTTGTTAGGTATGGTTGGCAGTTCGTCGTTATTGCTGAATTCCAGCATAGGCTTCCACTCGTACTTTTAGTTTCTGGCCCGGACGGAACGTGGCAACACGTCGAGCCGAGATGGGTATTTCCTCACCAGTTTTTGGATTACGTCCAGGTCTCTGGCTTTTATTACGAAGTACAAAATTACCAAAACCAGAAAGCTTCACATCGTGCCCTGTCTCCAGCGCCAATCTGACCTCTTCAAAAAAATGCTCTACAAACTCTTTGGCTTCACGTTTATTGAGCCCGAGCTCATCAAATAGCATTTCTGCCATAGTAGCTTTCGTCAGTGCCATTCTAATTCCTTAAAACCGCTCCAAGGGAGGTGCCGAGCGCATCGGTCACTTTGGCAGTAACCCGATCAGCATCTTTATCCTCTAGAGTGCGTGAAAAGTCTTGCAGAATCAAGCCTAAAGCCACGCTTTTCTTACCATTTTCAATGTTATCGCCTTGGTAAATGTCGAAGAGCCTTACATTGACCAGATTATCAGAGACACAATCCCTAACCACATCTAGCATCTGCTGCGCAGAAACTGACTCATCTACCAGCAAGGCTAAATCGCGTCGTACTTGTGGAAAACGAGAAAGCCGCACAGCTTTAGGCACCCGCGCAACACACAAAGCTTGCAGAGAGAACTCAAATACAACAACAGGCACCTCGATATCCAATTCGAATAACAACGCCGGATTCAACGCCCCCACATAGCCGACGTTCTGACCATCGATCTCTACAAGTGCCTGCTGGCCCGGATGCAACATGGCAAGATCACTGCGCATAAATCTAACGGCCGCTCCGTTAGCCTGAGAAAACAGAAGCTCAATATCAGCCTTCGCAGAAAAGAAACTGGCTGATTCATCTGTACTGTTCCAGTTTTGCGTGTCACGTTTTCCTGCCACCAGCCCAGCGAGCATCTGTTGCTGCTGCACCGAGTTATCCATTTGCTCACCAGCACCGTGACTGGCCAAAGTATACTCATCCAATTGATCAATCGGCAAGCCATCGTCGTTTGCCAGAAATCGTAAGCCTGTTTCGAAAACGCGCAAAGACGTCACCTGCCGGCTGAGATTACGCTGCAAGGTTGTCATTAGCCCAGTTAGCAAGGTGGTACGCATAACGCCCATTTCTGAAGACAAGGGGTTGGCCAAAGGCAACGCTTTTAGATCGGGACGCAGCCTACTCTGCTGTCCAGCTTCCACAAAGCTATAGGTAACTACTTCTTGGTAACCAGTGGAAACCAGTCGCTTTTTCACATCGATAGGCGCAACGCGTGCCTCAGAAAGCGCTTGAAAAACCGGTGTATTAGCAGGCTGTGTTCTTGGCAGCGAATCGAATCCTACAATCCGTGCAACCTCTTCGATATAGTCTTCTTCTATCTCAAGATCATAGCGGTAACTTGGCGCCTGCACCTGCCAACCTTCACTGGTGGGAGAGCTATCAATACCCAATCGGGTAAAAATCATTTGCACCGTATCGCTGGAAGGTGATATCCCCAGAATGCGCTGTAGCCTCGCATCTCGAACCAGCACGGCTTGTCGCCTCGGTGTGCGTTCGGGCTCCACCCAATCCATCGTGGGCCCTGCACTACCTCCAGCGATAGTACGCATCAATCCCGTCGCGTACTCTAAGGCATCCAATTGGCCTGCTGGATCCACACCTCGTTCGAAACGATGAGCAGATTCGGTATGGCTGGCGTACTGCCGAGGCTTACCTGCGATCATTTTAGGCAGGAATAGCGCACTTTCGAAAAACAGATTGGTTGTGCTGTCGCTCACACCCGTATCCTGCCCACCCATAATACCAGCTATGCCTATAGGGCCACGGTCATCGGCAATAATGGTGGTACCTTCATCAAGCGCCACATCACGCCCATCGAGCAATACAAGCCGCTCCCCTACTCTAGCCAACCTAACTTGTATAGCTCCTTGCAACTTGTCAAGATCGAAGGCATGCATGGGCTGACCCAACTCCAACATCACATAATTGGTGATATCGACCGCGGAGTTGATGGATCGAATACCTGAACGACGTAAACGCTCAACCATCCAGGCAGGCGTTTGTATTTTGATATCGATGTCACGAAGCACACGACCGGTGAAACGCACACAAGCGCAGCCATCGGCTACCTGTACGGGCCACTGATCGTCGATAGACACTGGCACATTGGTAATTTCATGCAGCTGCATGGGTAAGTCGTTGCGTGCACAAACGTCTCGTGCGATACCTCGAATGCTTAAACAATCACCACGATCAGGCGTAAGCTCTATATCGATAATGGCATCGTCAAGTTCTAACCACTCGGCTAACGCCTTGCCCACTGGTGCCTCATCTGGCAGCTCCATGATGCCATTTGCTTCCTCTGATAAAGAGAGTTCAGAGGCAGAGCACAGCATGCCCATGGACACAACTCCACGCAGCTTGGCCTTCTTCAATTTGGTGCCGTCGGGTAGCTTACCGCCCACTTTTGCTAACGCAGTCGTTAAGCCTATTCTTGCGTTTGGCGCGCCACAGACAATTTGCAGATGCTCTGCCTCTCCGCAGTCAACTTGGCACACCCGTAACCTGTCGGCGTCAGGGTGCTGTTCGATGCCCACAATACGCGCAACAAAAACATCGGCAAAGTCTGGGGCTGCCGAGACAATTTCATCAACTTCCAACCCCATAAAGGTTAGTTGATCGCCCAGAGCTTCGGTGTCTATAGGCGGGTTGACCCACTCGCGTAACCACTGTTCACTGAATTTCATTAGGTTGCCTACATGCTAATGTCAAGGTGTTTCGAAGTCGCCGCAAGGACTACGGCTTTGAAAAACTATGGCCCTAAATACTGCTGACCCACGTTTAAACCTTAGTGGAACTGCGCAAGAAAGCGCATGTCGTTCTCGAAAAACAAACGCAGATCATCAACGCCGTATCGCAACATGGCAAGGCGCTCTACACCCATACCAAAGGCATACCCTGTGTAGCGCTCTGTATCTATACCCACCGAGCGAAACACTGCAGGGTGCACGATACCCGAGCCAAGCACTTCGAGCCAAGGTCCTTTGTTGATACGAATATCCACCTCGGCAGAAGGCTCAGTGAACGGAAAATAGGATGGACGGAAGCGTATCTCACAGTCATCCTGATCGAAAAAATGGTTCAAGAAGGCTTCAAGATGCCCCATCAAATCGCTCATTGAAATGTTTTCATCAACCAAAAGCCCTTCCACCTGATGAAACATTGGCGAATGCGTCATATCTGAATCACACCGATACACACGTCCAGGCGAAATGATTCGCAGTGGAGGCTGATTTGATTCCATATAGCGCACTTGAACAGACGACGTTTGCGTGCGTAGCAATCTGTTCACGTCGAAGTAGAATGTGTCGTGCATGGCCCGCGCAGGATGATGCTCAGGGATATTCAACGCTTCGAAGTTGTGATAATCATCTTCGATCTCAGGGCCATCGGTTGTAACAAACCCCAGCTGCGCAAACAACGCGCTTATACGTTCAATGGTGAGTGTTATCGGATGCAAACCACCCGCTAACTGACCACTGGCGGGCAAGGTGATGTCTAGCGCATCGCTGGCCAATTTCTCAGCCAATAGAGCATTCTCTAGTAAAAGCCGCTTGTTTTCTATTAACGCCTGCACGGCCTGCTTGGCTTTATTAACTGCTTGACCAGCGGCTGGTTTTTCCTCTGCTGACAAGTTGCCAATAGACTTCAGAACGCCCGTTAACTTGCCTTTTTTACCCAGAAACTCAACGCGTACAGCGTCTAGTTGATCGATGGCAGTAGACGCCTCGATGTGGCTGGTCGCGTCGGTTATCAGATGGTCTAGATCCAGTGGCATGACAGGATGGTTCCTTGGCTGTGGAGACTGGCACAAAAAAGGGGGAATACCGACATATTCGGAATTCCCCCTGCGTCGAAAAAGCGACTCTTGCTACCCATTTAAGGCATTTTAAAAACGCCTTAGTGTGTAAAACATTAGCTCGCCAGAAACAGCTGGCGAGCAAAAAGCCTTACAAAGCTGTAGCTGGCAAACTGGATTTCGCTTTATCGACGATAGCAACAAATGCTGCTTCGTCAGCGATAGCAAGTTCTGCTAACACCTTACGATCGATCTCGATACCAGCTGCTTTGATGCCCTGCATCAGGCGGCTGTACGTAATGTCGTTAGCACGGGCTGCCGCGTTAATTCGAGCAATCCATAGTCTACGGAAAACTCGCTTTTTCGCTTTACGGTCACGGTAAGCGTACTGGCCTGCTTTTGTGACTGCCTGTTTGGCAACTCGGAATACCTTACTACGGGCACCACGGTAGCCTTTGGCTTGCTTAAGGACTTTCTTGTGACTGGCGCGCGCTGTGACGCCGCGTTTAACTCTTGGCATTTTCTAGGGCTCCTAGCGAAGGTTGGGCAACATGCGTTTGATTAGCACGACATCGTTCTGGTGAACCATGTCTCCACCACGTAGCTGACGCTTACGCTTGGTGCTTTTCTTGGTAAGGATGTGACGCATGTGCGAGCTCTTGCGCTTGTAGCCGCCAGAACCCGTACGCTTGAACCGCTTCGCGGCCCCTGATACGGACTTTTGCTTGTTGGACACTGTTTGACTCCTGAATTTAGTAGGTAGCAAGCTACCTGCGAGTGATATCACCGGTGACGTCTTAGTGTCGGTACGTCAACGCGGTGTCTATTTTTCTAGCCGATAGCCGACTAGCCGGACATTCTAATGCTTTTTGGGCGCAATGACCATAACCATTTGCCGACCTTCCAATTTAGGGAACTGTTCAACAGTGCCCAACTCGGTTAAATCTTCTTCAACACGCTTAAGCAATTTGGCGCCCAACTCTCTGTGCGCCATCTCCCGACCACGAAAACGCAGCGTGATCTTGGTTTTGTCGCCATTTTCCAGAAACTTCACCAAGTTCTTTAGCTTGACCTGGTAGTCACCATCCTCAGTACCTGGACGGAATTTGATTTCTTTGAGCTGCGCTGTTTTCTGTTTCTTACGACCCGCATTCTGCTTCTTGTTAGCTTCGAACTTGAATCGGCCATGATCCATGATCTTGCAAACAGGGGGTGACACGTTCGGCGATATTTCGACAAGGTCTAGCCCTGCCTCTACCGCTGTTCCCAATGCTCTTTCAATCGGGACTACCCCGATTTGTTCACCCTCGGCAGAAATAAGCCGCACTTCGGAGACGTCGATTTCGTCGTTCTTCCGGTTAATTTTCTTGGCAGAGATGGATCAGCCCTCCTGCGTGGCTGTATTAACAGCGCCGTGGCCACGAGCTGTGACCTCTTTATTAAGCATCAAATTAAGTTCTTCCAAAGTTAAAACACCCAAGTCTTCACCACTGCGCGTCCGCACGGCAACCGACCTACTCTCGAGTTCACGATCGCCTATGACCAGCAAGTATGGCACTCGCTGCAACGTCCATTCACGAATCTTGAAACCCACTTTTTCATTACGTACGTCACACTGTACGCGTAGCCCACTATTCTGCAACACTTCGGCCACTTCTTCAACGAAAGCGCCCTGCTTATCCGTAATATTCATCACAACTGCCTGTACAGGCGACAGCCACAGTGGCAGTTTACCTTCAAAGTTCTCGATAAGAATACCAATGAAACGCTCGAATGACCCAAGAATTGCACGATGCAGCATAACAGGTGTCTGGCGTTCGCCTTTTTCATCGATGTAACTGGCGTCTAGCCGGCCTGGCATTGAGAAGTCTACCTGCATGGTGCCGCACTGCCAAACACGACCGATACAATCTTTTAACGAGAATTCTATTTTAGGGCCATAGAACGCGCCCTCACCGGGTAGTTCTTCCCAAGGCAATTGCTTAGCATCCAGCGCATCCGCCAACGCTTTTTCAGATTTATCCCAAGCCTCATCACTACCGACGCGCTGTGGTGGCCGTGTTGACAGACGGTAGATAATTTCTTGAAAGCCGAAATCTTTGTACACATTGTGCAGAAAATCAATAAACGCGCTGACCTCATCCTGAATTTGCGATTCGGTACAAAAAACATGCGCATCGTCCTGAGTGAACGCCCTAACCCTCATGATTCCGTGCAAAGCACCTGACATCTCATTTCGATGACAAGAACCAAACTCGGCTAAACGCAGCGGAAGGTCGCGATAACTTTTGAGCCCCTGATTAAATACCTGGACGTGGCACGGGCAATTCATAGGCTTGACGGCATAACGCTTGTCGTCGGTCTCCACAGTGAACATGTTATCGCCAAATTTATCAGCGTGCCCACTTCGCTCCCATAAGGAAAAGTCCACTACTTGGGGCGTTTTTATCTCTTGGTATCCATGAGCAACCTGCTGTTTGCGCATGTAGTTCTCTACCTCTAAGTAGATCGCCCAGCCTTTTGGGTGCCAGAACACCATACCCGGCGCTTCGTCCTGCAGATGGAAAAGATCCTGCTGCTTGCCAATCCGCCGATGATCGCGTTTTTCGGCTTCAGCTACATTATGCAGATAGGTCTTTAGCTCTTTCGGATTGGCAAACGCCGTTCCATAGATACGTTGCAGCATGGCGTTGTTGGAATCGCCTCGCCAATAAGCACCCGCCAGCTTGGTGAGCTTGAATGCTTTGAGGTGTCCGGTGTGCGGCACGTGCGGCCCTCGGCACAGGTCAGTAAAATCGCCTTGAGCATACAAGGACAATATTTCTCCTGAGGGTATGGATTCGATGATTTGCGTTTTGTAATCTTCACCCAATCCTTTGAAGTACGTTACGGCATCATCTCGCTCAATGGTCGACCGAAGCAGTGGAATGGCCTGATCAGCCAACTCTTTCATGCGTTTTTCAATGGCTTCGAGATCCTCTGGTGTAAAGGAGCGCTCGTAATCGAAGTCGTAGTAGAAACCACCTTCAATCACAGGGCCTATCGATACCTGTGCTGAAGGAAACAGTTGTTTGACCGCTTGAGCTAGCAAGTGAGCTGTACTGTGTCGCAGCAATGCAAGCGCTTCGTCGCTTTTGTTGGTCACCACTGCCAATCGCACATCGTTACTAATGGTATGGCTAGCATCAACCAACTGACCATCGACCATGCCGGCAAGCGTTGCTTTAGCGAGGCCTGCACCGATGTCAGCAGCGACATCCATGACGGTAACCGGATTGGGGTACTGCCGAGTGGAGTCGTCAGGCAGAGTAATTGTTGGCATAAAAATTAACGCTCTTGTTGATCTTCAGTGGTGACCCCTACGATGGGCCACATGGTGGTAGTCAGTGGTGACCCTTACGGAAGGTCACATGGATCGAGTTTTTACTGAGTGCAGGTATGTTACAGGTGAACTTGGTGTGAGTCTTTTAATCGATAAATATCTGATGACACCAAACGACTATTTGCTACCTGGGTTTATGTCACTAGAGCTTGTCTCGCTGGGTCTATGTCGCTGGGTTGGCATACTCATCATTGGTGACTCCACGTTCAGCGACCTAATTTTCTAAACAATAGTTTAGATCATTGTTGACCTTATGCGGACACTTGCTTACACTTGCGCCCACGGCAGGCGCGTAGCTCAGTTGGTTAGAGCACTACCTTGACATGGTAGGGGTCGTTGGTTCGAATCCAATCGCGCCTACCAACTTATCCGGCAGCTCTAAACAGCCCTCCACTGGGCCTCGCCAGAGCAGCAGTACAACCGGTGAGTGGTAGGAAGTAGTAAAGCTCAGCAGATTCTCATAAAACTTGGCCGAATAGCGCTGAGTTGACGTGAGCCGTTTACGGTCACTGCAGATAGTACGGCCGTAGTTCGTTCATCGTCCGCTCACGATTCAATCGTCTCCCGGTCAGATGCACTAACGGCCTACACCAGGTGTCAGTTTACTTGTTAGGAGCAGCAAGCCTGACCAACAAGCCGCCCGCAACGGGCAAGGACTACATTGTGCATCTCTCTGAACTTGTCGCAGTCTCCCCTATCGATGGTCGTTACGCGGCCCGAACAGCCCCTCTACGTGAGGTATTCAGCGAATACGCGCTCATTCGTGAACGAGTCAGAGTTGAGGTTCGCTGGTTTATAGCGCTGGCAGAACATCCAGATATTACCGAATTGCCGCCTTTGCCAGACAAGATCAAACAAGCGTTGCTAGATCTAGGCGAACTCAGCACTGAAGATGCGCAAACTGTCAAAACCATAGAGCGCACCACTAACCATGACGTGAAGGCCGTTGAATATTTCATAAAAGATAAACTCATGGCATTTCCAGAAATAGCCAGCAAACTTGAGTTTGTGCACTTTGCCTGCACATCTGAAGACATTAACAATCTTTCATACGGTTGCATGTTGTCTACCTACAGACAAAACGTTTTGCTTCCATCCTTGGATGCTCTGATTGATAAGCTGCGCGCGTTCTCTCACCAGCATGCAGCTGTCCCCCTACTCAGCCGAACACATGGTCAAACCGCAAGTCCAAGCACACTTGGAAAGGAATTTGCCAATGTAGTGGCAAGACTTGAACGTCAACGCAACACCATTGCCAATGTTGTTCTACTGGGGAAAATCAATGGTGCAGTTGGGAACTACAATGCCCACTTAGCAGCCTACCCTGACATTGATTGGCCCGCTTTTTCACACAGCTTCGTAAGCTCATTAGGGCTGGAGTTCAACCCTTACACCACACAAATAGAACCCCACGACTGTGTTGCCGAACTCTTTGATGCCGTGTCACGATTCAACGTCACACTGATAGATCTCTGCCGCGACACCTGGGGCTATATATCGCTAGGCTATCTCTCTCAAAAGCCAGTTGATGGTGAGATTGGTTCATCTACCATGCCCCATAAAGTTAACCCAATAGACTTTGAAAATGCTGAAGGCAACCTTGGCTTGGCTAACGCCATGTTTGATCATTTGAGCCGTAAGCTACCGATATCAAGGTGGCAACGCGACTTAACCGACTCAACCGTATTGCGCAATCTAGGTGTGGGTGCGGGCTATACCGCTATTGCTCTTGCATCACTTGAAAAAGGTTTGGGTAAACTAGGAGTCAATGAAGACGCATTAGCCAAGGACTTGGATAAAGCTTGGGAGGTGCTCGCAGAGCCTATTCAAACAGTTATGCGACGTCACGATGTGCCCAACGCCTATGAGGCACTAAAATCGTTGACTCGGGGCAACACGATGGATGAACAAACTATTCGTAGCTTCATTAAAGAACTGAACATTCCAGAAGATGACAAAGAGCGACTGCTGGCACTAACACCTGCCACTTACGCAGGGCTTGCCAAATCTCTAGCTGAAAATATTTAGTATGTCTGACTTCGACGCTGAGTTAGAAGATGAGTTGCCCGCAAGTTTTGCGCAGAAAATCAACTGGCCTGAAGGCATTGATGAATCGATTTTTCTGAAAGAATATTGGCAACAAAAACCACTACTCATCAGGCAGGCTTTTCCTGATTTTGAAACACCACTTCCCGCAGATGAATTAGCCGGTTTATCACTGGAGGCAGATGCAAGCTCTCGTATCATTACCCAAGATGACAACGGCGATTATTCTCTTGAGCACGGGCCTTTCGATGAAAATCACTTTGCCAGCTTAACCAATAACAATTGGTCATTGCTAGTCACCGATGTAGAAAAGTTGTTGCCAGAATTCAACCTCTATCTGCAACCGTTCCGATTCATCCCTGATTGGCGTATTGACGACCTTATGGTGAGCTATGCACCAGACGGTGCATCGGTCGGCGCACACATCGATGAGTACGATGTGTTTTTATTGCAAGCCAGCGGCACACGCACTTGGCATATTGATTCACGTACAGACACTGTGCACGAGTTAAAAAAAACCAGTGAATTAAAGATACTAGCTAATTTTTCAAGCAACCAAACGTGGGACCTACAACCGGGTGATATGTTGTACCTGCCACCTAACATGGCCCATCACGGCGTTGCCAAAGGCGAAGATTGCATGAGTTGGTCGGTAGGATTCAGAGCTCCGATCATCAGCGACATGATCAACAGATTGGCAGAACTAGTGAGTGAAGAGATGCCTCACCAACGCTATACCGATGGCCCTTTACTGCCAGCCATACACGGAGAAATTGACATCGCCAGTGTGGCAAGATTCAAAAGCTTGTGGACTCAATCGCTCACGTTGAATGACACACAATTTGCACAGCTGTTAGGCCGATGGCTAACAGAGCCTGCTCAATTAGCACCCGATACGACGCCTGGTACTCAACATGCCTCTATAGTGCCTGACAGGGACATTCCAATCTATGTAAACAAGTCGTCATTCAGCCGATTTGCCTGGCACCATAACGCTGACAATCACACGGCATTATTTGTCGATGGTCATTGTTATCAGTGCACCGCGCAATTCGCAAAACTCATGTGCGAACAATCTAATCGCATTGAATTACAGGCAAATCAGCTCGATCCAGATGATCTTCTCGTGTTCGAAGCACTGTTGCACAACGGTTGTGTCACGTCCGACTGATCTGGAAACTCAATCGGACTTGCAGCTCTAAGACAATTCAATAAAGTGGCAGAGTCGAACGGTTTTTCCAGAACAAAGCTTGCACCGCTCTCCAAAGCACGATCTCGCAACCCTACTTGGCGACTCGCTGTCATGATGACAATAATGATGTTACGCCCGAGATCGCATGCCCTTAACGTTTTCATGAAATCGATGCCATTGCCATCAGGCAAATTGTAATCAAGTACCGCAGCATCCGGAATACTCTGTTGAATTTGCTCTTGCGCCTCGCACACGCTTGAAGCCAATTCAACGTCGTATCCTGACGCGCGCAGCCTAATTTGCAGAGCGAGCCCAATATGGCGATCGTCCTCAAGAATCAAAATTCTTGATCTTCTGCTATTCATCGTAATTGCACTATTAATAACTGTGTTTAGAATCGGCGCCTTAATGGCATAGCTGATCTATAGCGTCAGTGAGCTGTGCCGCATGAAACGGTTTTTCGACAAAACGCGAACTGTCATACCCTTCTGCACGCGAACGAATTTTAGGATCTTTGCTAGCCGTTATGAACACGATAGGTATGCCTGCCAAGTCCATTGAAGCTCTCATTCGATCTGCAACTACAAACCCGTCTCCACCTGGCAGATTGATATCCAGCAATACCACTTCAGGCTTACACTTAACCGCTGCGTTCATGGCGTATACGGCGTCAGCAGCCGAATTTACCTGATAGCCCATCGACCGCAAACGCATGGTCAACGCCAATGAGATTCTCTTGTCGTCCTCTACCACTAATACACTTTGCATTGTCATTGTTTTTTTTATCGCACGTTGTGTGTTTATTAATTTCCTGTCTCTGGACGGAGTAACGGCGCTTCAGGTAACTCCCTAAGATACAGTTGCGAGTGCGTCACGCAAAGTGGGGGTTACATGAGCTGATGTGGGAACTGGCTCTCTAAAAAAGTGTGCGCTTGAGAGTTATTAAGAACGCCAGTTGGCATAAAAAGATGCAACCAACCTGAACGACGAGAAAGTACACCCGAGCAAAGGGCTATCCCTACCCACAATTTCAGAGTTCAAAGCCACTTAAGACGCGCCTAGGTCTGGGGCAAGATAAACGCTTACACAAGCCCAGCGCGTTTTAGCTTGAGCCATTGCAAACCAATGATACTCAACGCATTCTTTATGACTCTTTGGTCCATCCACTCGAAGGCTTGCGCAGCTGGCACAACCATAGCGCGAATATCTTCTTGCTCATCTTCCAGGCCGTAGTGACCCTCTATACCAGTGAGATCTGTTTCGGCATAGTAGATATAAACTTCCTCCGTGCTGGCACCAGGACTAGCCAGATACTGTGACACAAGTTGCACTTTATCCAGTTTAAGCCCTGCCTCTTCGCGGGCTTCACGAATGGCGACCTGCTCAGGTGACTCGCCTGTATCGATCATGCCCGCAACAATTTCTATTAACCACGGGTCTGGGCTCTCGTGCATTGCCCCAATACGAAACTGCTCAAGCAGCACCACACAATCTGTACGCGGATCATAGGGTATGACGCCCACAACGTTGCCGCGAACAAACAATTCTCGCTCTACCAGCGCACTGGTCCCTCCAGCATGTAGATCGTGTTCAAATTTGACACTGTCCAGCTGGTAGAAGCCTTTGTAGGCTACAGTTCGCGAGACGATTCGCCAGTGCCGTGAGTCTGATTTATTTGCCATGACTATGTCCGAATCGTCGTGTACCTGCTCGCAGTGAATTTAGCGTAACCGATAGCGTACTCAACGCCATGGCCAAGACTGCCATCACCGGATGCACATAACCAAACAGAGCGGCAGGCAACATCAGTGCGTTGTAAGCTAAAGCCCACAGTATGTTACTGCGCAGCACTTGAGAGGCTCTAGATGTTATCCGTAGAGCAACCAATATCCGATCAAGACCACCATCGAGTACCGCCATTGCCGCCGCATTTTTAGCAAGATCACTCGCCTTGCCTGTGGCAATTCCCAAGGTAGAAGCTGCCAAGGCTGGGCCATCATTCAAACCATCGCCCACAAAACCGACTACCCGCCCCTGCTCTGTGAGCTGCACAACCAGTGCTGCTTTGTCCTCAGGAGATGCCTGAGCTTGCCAATCTATACCCAATGTTTCAGCGACAACTCTCACGCTATCTGGCCGATCACCACTCACCAGCTTAATATCCGCACCACGACTTTTGAGTTGAGAAATTAATGAGCTGGCATCCTGACGCAACTCATCGGCTAGGTATACAGCACCGACGTACTCACCATTAAGTGCCACACAAACCTCACTGGCATACGATAAGGCATCAGCCTCAGCACTGGATAGCTCAACCGTGATGGGCACTGATGTACTTACCCACTGACGTGAACCTGCCAGTATCACCACCCCATTGGCAAGTTTGCAACAAACACCCTTACCCGGCAATTCGGTAAATATTGCATCACTTGTCCGGTTTTGCACATCAACTGGGCTTTCATCGTGGTTACTACTTTGACTATTGCTTAGGTCGCCAAGCAGTTCACTCGCTTGATGAATGGCTAACATCAAGGGATGTGATGAACCCTTACCCGCCAGTGCAGCTTGCACGATGACATCATCTGTCGAAAACCCCATCGCTGCATGAACATCCTGCACCGTAGGCTTGCCTACCGTTAGGGTGCCTGTTTTGTCGAGCAACAGCGTATCGACCCTGCGTGCTTTATCAAGGACACTTGCATCACGCAAAATGATGCCTTCCTGTGCAGCTCTGGCCGCAGTCACAGAGACTACCAACGGTACAGCCAATGACAAGGCGCAAGGACAACTAACCACCAGTACGGCAAGAGCACGCTCAAGAGTGTCGGACACAGAAGTGCCAAGGGCAAGCAAAACCACCGACACGACTAAAGCCAATACCAGCAGCAAAGGCACCAGCCAGAATGCTACGCTGTCGGCAATCGACATTAGGTTAGTTTTCTTGTTAAGAAAACGCCCAACCGAGCTGGCGAGTACGTCCATTCGCCGATTACCCAGCGTTGAGGTTACGCGCAGTGTTAGCGTGCCATTCAGGTTGAGCATGCCAGCATGTATTTCATCACCGGGCCCAAGTAGCTCCGGCATCGATTCCCCGTTCAACAGGCCTGCATCAACAGACACTGAACCTGCGACAACCACACCGTCCATACAGATTCTCTCACCTGCATGGCTTTGTATTTTGTCGCCCACAACCAGTACAGACAAAGGCACCAGTTCGGATGTGGATAGATCATTAACTCGTCGCGCTTTAACAGGCGATAAATCGAGGAGCTCTCTTACCGCATTGGTTGCCGTACGGTGAGCACCAAAATCTGCAAGTCGAGCAATGAGCTGGAAAGTCACCAGCATAACGGGCACATCAAACCAGACATCTGATCCACCATTAGCTAGAGTGACAAGCGAACCCAAGGTGGCAGCCACCGTTGCTACAAAGATCAGAGAGTCCATGCCAGGCACGCGAGCACGTAAGCCCAGCCATCCCAACTTAAGAAATGGCGCCGCTGAATAGAGGAGCACCGGTAGCGAGACGATGCCAGAAAATACGGCGAACCACCACGCCATGGCCTCAGTTGGCAATCCGATAAACAATCGGATCATACTGGCCATCATCACCCACAAGCCAAAGCCCAAAGCTACACCCAAACGCATGCGCATCTGCTTTTCAAACTTACTGCTTTGCGATGCACGAGCAGGATCATCAATAGCTCGAGTGGCATAACCTAATTGGCCAATCGCTTTGCGAATCGTACTGTCTTCTAAGACATTGGCGTCGTGCTGAACGGTTGCCGTATCACTTAAAAAAGAAACACTGACATCCACCACACCTGGCAAACGACGCACCGCTCGTTCCACGGTGGCCGCACAACCACCACAGAACATATCTTCAACGACAAAGACGCTCTCGTTGGGCGCCTGCACGCTAATAAAGAAGCGCTGCCAGATTAAACATCAGGCTCGCCCAACACAGAGATTAACTCAGCACCACCGTTGAACGGACCCTCACGATCAGCGAACGCCTCACGCTCAGCCGCAAACCAGTCTGCATCGATCTCATCTGCAACGTTCGACCATGAGTTACGAATGTAATTGAGTACCGCAGCCAGCTCTTGATCACTCAGGTGTGATTGCACTGGCATAACACCGTTGTACGTGTTGCCCATAACCACCATCTCTCCCTGAACACCATGGAGAAGTATTTGTGCAGGAATGCGAGCATCGGTCAGTACCCACTCAGAACCATCAAGAGGTGGAAATGCGCCCGCTAACCCTGCTCCGCTAGATTGATGGCAAGCTACACAATTGGCGTTGTAAACCGCTGCGCCATCCACTGGCAAGCTGCCCGGCAAAGGCAAGGCAGTTCGCAAATCACCTGCATCAGCTGGCACTGTGCCTTGCATGAAAAAATAGCTGACACCCCACGTAATCAAAGCCACGCAAAAAATGGTGTACCACAAAGGTAGCGGGTTCTTTAGCTCCTCTGGCTCAAACCCTTCACGACGATAAGAGCGAGTCTTACTGGATTCATCAATAGCGTTTGATGATTCATCTGATGTGCCTTGGCTTGCCTCTTTACGGCTATCTGGTTCGTTCATTGTGTCGCCCCCACCTTGGCTACCGGCGGTAACAACGTACCGCTTAATAAGTCAGTATCCAAGACACTCACTTTATCGTCGTCAGCTGACTTAGCTGCAGGTTGATCGTCGGGATCAGCTTGCGGCAAATCATCTGTGGGATAGGTATGGTCAAGACCGAGTAAGTATTCCACCAGATCCATGGCATCAGGGGTGGCAATCACGGTGCCACCGCGAACACGGTACTCCGGTGGCAGATTAACAGCGGTCACGCCTTCAGGCACAAAATCGATAACGTCAAAAAGGAAGGGATACCCTGGCATGTTGCTGCCCGGCGATACTGACCGAGGAGCATAGAGGTGAGTCAGATGCCAGTCGACACTAGGTTGCCGAGCACCGATGTTAAACAGGTCAGGCCCGGTTCGCATGGTTCCCATCAAATGTGGGTTGTCGTAGCTGTAGTCTTTAGGTACCGACGGCCTACCCCAACCACGTGTCATGTCTGGTGCCAAACTGGCGTCACGTGGCTGCTGGCTGTGGCAGTACACACACCCTAAAGCGATATACGTTTGTCGACCTCGAGCTTGCGCCTCGGTATACGGTGCTAAGGCCGCAGGTGGATTTTCCCCTGTGCGCAGTTGTATCGCAGGCATGATCAACAGTAGCATGGTGGCGTAAAGCAGGATAAGTGCGGCACCTGCAATGATGCCTAATGCGCGAGTCATGATTTAGCTCCGTTAGCAACTTCAACATTCTTACGCTTACCAAATCCTTGCATTAGCTTTGGTGGAGCATCGCTCGCCGGACCCATGCGCCGCATGACAAGAATAAAGTGGGCTGCAAATACTACATGCCCAAGCGTCATCAAAGACCCCCCTACAGAACGTGCCTTCAAGTACGGCATGGTGAGTAGCACCGAATCCATAAACGGACGGGTTGCATCAAGCATTGCTGTGCCCTGTAACCAACCCCCTATCGATAGCGGCCAAAAATAGATACCAAAACCCAAAAACACTAACCAGAAATGCAATTCTATCGCCCAGATATGCGGCCATTCCCAAGCCACAAGCCTTGGCAAGATGAAGTAAATAGAGCCAAACAAGATGAAAGAGAAAAAGCCATAAACGCCCATATGTGCATGAGCCACTGTGTAGTGCGTGAAGTGAGTAATGACGTTTACTGAACGCAACGCTTCAATAGAGCCTTGCACGGACGCAAAGGTGTACATCATGGCTCCTGCGACCACAAAACGCAAAGTCGGTGAACTCAACACCATCCGCCATCGGGAATAAATAGTCATATGATGGTTTATCGCGACCGCAAGTACCGGTATCACCATCATGACGCTTGTCACTATGGACAAGGTGGTTAACCATGTCGGTACTGGTCCACCAATCAAATGATGCACGCCTACTTGGCTATAGAACAAAGCCAGTGCCCAGAATCCGATGAGTGACAAAGAGTATGAATAGATGGGCGTACCAGTAATTTTCGGAATGAAGTAGTAAGCAGCGGCCAGACCCAACGGTGACATCCATAGTCCCAACACGTTGTGTGCAAACCACCAATTCATAATGGCTTGCTCGACGCCTGTGAACAAAGGTAGTTTCGCGGTGATAAGCAGCATGGGAAACCACACCAAGGCTGCAATGAGATACCACGCGCTGACATAAAGATGATGCACACGACGACGTAGAATGGTCATCAATAGAGGCACGGCAGCCAACGCACCGCCCAGAACTAAAAAGATATCGACGAACCAAGGAAACTCGAGCCACTCAAGCCCTTCGCTCATTCCTCCAAGTACTGCAACAGTACCGGAGAACATACCAATATTCCAAAGCATCGCACCCAAAGTGGCGTATTGCCCACCCAAAAGCGGTGTTTTAAACAGCCGCGGTACCAACCAGATACCTACGCCCACGCCTGCCATAGAAGCCCAGCCATAAGCCACTACGTTTAGATGTGCAGGTCTCACTCTGCCAAATGTCAGCACAGCATCCTGAATGAGCCAATCTGGAACATGCAGCTTGATGGAGGCAACTACACCAAATAGTGAGCCCAGTAATAACCAGACGATGGATGAAGATAACCACCATAAAACTGGCGTACGACCTGATCGGTCAAACACGCGCCGTTCGGCTAATTCCTCTTCATCAATATTCAGGTCACCCTCTTCGTGCTCTTTCTGGATGCCCTTACGGCGAACGCCGGTTAAGGCTGGATCTTCTTCACGACCCAATTCACCTTCGGCAAAGATGACTTTCGCCGCCTCTTCACCGTCTCCCCATTGATCGTTTGCAAGTCCCCAAACCATTAAAAAGATACCACCGATGGATATCAGGAACGTCATGGCTAGTAAAAACGCTATTGCTGGTGTCATTCTTCTTCGCTAAATCGCCACTACTTTGCGGCGTTGGAATGATAGCTCAGAGACCCCACAGACTGTCAATCTGGATTTACAAGTGTATTACATACTCAAACTGACAGTTTAGACAAATAGACCTCTAAAACGGCTACATCATCAGGGCTATCGACCCCACGTGCAGGGCTATTTTGAACAGCCCCCACATGGATTCGGCCACCGTGATAAAGCACTCGGAGTTGCTCAAGCTGCTCTTCGTTCTCAAGTTCACAGGGCTGCAAATTTTGGTAGCGATGCAAATAACCACAGCGGTAGGCGTACATGCCGATGTGCAGGTAACTTGCAGGCAGGGTGGCATCGGTGGTTGGTTTATCAGTCAACAGAGCGCTGCGCTGCGCAGGAATGCTTGCTCTACTAAAGTAGATTGCCATGTCACTGTGATCACGAACCACTTTCACTCGATTAAAATTCGCATAATCCTCGGCTGATGTCATCCGCATACAAAGAGTGGCCATATCGGCATCAGGGTGCGCTTGTAAGTTGCCAGCCAGCAGATCAAGATGAGCTGCGGGTGTGGCTGGCTCATCGCCTTGTAGCCCCACAATAATCTGATCGTCCGTCCATTGGCGACGTTGTGCCACCTCGGCAATTCTGTCTGTCCCGCTAGGATGATCTTCGCGCGTCATTTCCACATCCAAACCTGCATCCGTGCACACCCGAGCGATGCGTTCATCGTCAGTAGCCACCACAACAACCGCCGCTGATGATTCCTCAGCGCGTTTGGCTGTATGCAGAATCATTGGCACACCGTTGAGCAGATGCAACGGCTTGCCAGGAAACCGCGCGGAGGCGTAGCGTGCAGGTATGACAACGCTGTACGGCTGTTGCATGAGTCGTTGATCCTAAGCTTTTGTTAACTTTTCACGTTGAAGCTGCGCCTCAAGTTGCACTATGCCTGAGTGCAAAGCCTCTGTTACGCGAACAGTGGTTTTTACCTCGAATACCTTTACCGGCAGATCACCCAGAGCGCGAAGTTTAACCGCGTCTTTCGACGTGACGAGCACAGGCAGGTTGTTGATGGTTTTCACATCATCTATTGAATATACATGGTGATCAGGTTTAGCAATACCGGTAACCTTCAGTCCCGCTTGCGTTAGCGCATTAAAAAAACGCTCAGGGTGGCCAATACCTGCCATGGCTATAACCGACTGACCGTGCCAGCTGGCGATGGTTTGTGTGTGCCCGTCAAGTAAATTTATCGTGCTGGACAATTGCAAGGTAAACCGTTGAGCTTGGAAAGGATTCTCAGTACCTGAACTATGCTCCTGCGCTAATGAAGCATGCACAGCATCGCTGCCCTGAGTGGCCACCAAATCAGCACGACGCCATCGCTTACACGACTCACGAAGTGGCCCAGCCGGTAGTAGCCACCGGTTTCCAAAGCCACGTTCACCATCAACCACTAACACTGTCGCGGATCGATGCATGGCCAAGTGCTGCAGCCCATCGTCTGAAAATACAATGTCGCAGTCAGTCTGACCTTCTACGTGTGATACGGCATCTGCGCGTTTGATACAAACACATACCGGTACACCCGTTTGTCGAGATAGCATTAGAGGCTCATCACCGACAAATTCGGCGGTATCACTATCGCTGATGAGACGGGGTAGAACGTGACGCTCACCGCCATAGCCTCTGCTAACGATTGCCGGCTTCCAACCTCGTGCTTTGAACTCTTCCACAAGAAATGCTGTGAGTGGTGTTTTGCCAGTCCCACCGACTACAAGGTTACCCACAACGACCACTGGCAAAGAGGAAGGCATTGTTTTCAGTAAACCCGCGGTGTACAAAAACCTACGAATAAAGATAAGCAGTCGATACACTTGTGACACCGGCCACAACAGGCAGGTGCGAAAACTACGCGTGCGCCACAGCACCTCGATGGCATGACTCACTTGTTCACCTAGCGAAATTGCAACTGATGCAACTTGTAGTAATGTGCTTGATTAGCCAGCAGCTCTTGATGGTTACCGATCTCAACTATTTTTCCCTTGTCCATAACTACAATACGATCAGCTTGTTCTATAGTGGATAAGCGATGCGCGATAACCAAGGTGGTACGACCACGCATAAGGGCATCTAGGCCTTGCTGTACCTTTCGTTCAGACTCAGTATCTAAGGCAGAGGTGGCTTCGTCAAGGATAAGTATGGGCGCGTTTTTGAGCAAAGCACGAGCTATGGCAACGCGTTGCTTTTGCCCCCCAGAAAGCATCACTCCATTCTCCCCTACCAACGTGACATAACCATCGGGTAGAGCTGTAATGAATTCGTGTGCATGTGCAGCCTTACACGCTGCGTGCAATGTAGCCTCATCAATTGACTCACTACTACCGTATGCAATATTGCTAGCAATTGTGTCATTAAACAACATGACATCCTGACTCACAGTGGCAATTCTTCCACGCAACGAACGCAAAGTGTAATCATCGACAGACAGGCCATTGACCTGCATCTCTCCAGAATCTAGCTCGTACAGGCGCGGCAGTAGATTGACCAAAGAGGTTTTGCCACTACCCGACTCACCCACAAAGGCGATGGTTTCGCCAGCAGCGATATTCAGGCAGATGTTATGCAGAACCGCAGGTTTGTCTTCGGTATATCTTAAGCATACATCTCGATATTCGATGGATTGAATATCTGCACCCAGCGTACTTGTTCCGTTATCCCGCTCAGATTCCAGATCAAGAATGGCAAAGAGGCTTTCACCAGCAGCGATGCCTTTTTGAATTTGGCTATTCAAGGAGGTCATGCGCTTGAGAGGTGCAAACAGCAATAACATGGCCGTGATAAATGACATGAAACTGCCCACTGATATGCGATCAGCAACCTCACCACTTGACGCAATGTACACAATGGTGGCCAAGGCGCACGCCACAAGCATCTGCACGATTGGTTCGTTTAACGCCTTAACTACCGTCTCTTTCATGTTGAAAGCACGGTTGCTTTCATTAGCCAGCTCAAACTGAGCCATCTCTTCGTCTTGTCCACCAAATATCTTTATAACGCGAGCACCTTCAACCGCTTCCTGAATCACATGGCTTACCTCACCCATGGAGCCTTGAATGCTGCGACTGATGGCGCGAAATTTCTTACTAACACGCGCAACAACAACGACAATGACGGGGCCAATAACCAGAAAAGTCAGTGCCAACTGCCAGCTCTGATAGAACATGAGCCCCAGTAAACCAATCGCTGTGAGCGAATCACGGACCATAACCGTCAGGGAGTTGCTCGCTGCATTAGCCACCATCTGACTATTGAACGTAATGCGAGAGATCAGTTCGCCGGAGGAGGATCTGTCATAGAACGCTGTTGGTAGGGTGAGGTATTTTTCAAATATCTCACTTCTTAACTGCTTGATGACTCGCCAACCAATCCAGGCAATGTAATAGGTGGATGCAAAACCAGAAACACCGCGAAGTAGAAAAATACCGATGATCATTAGCGGCACCACCAAGATGGCCGATTGATCCTGATCGACAAAACTACCATCGAGCATGGGTTTCATCAAAGCGGCGAAGGCTGTGTCTGTTATGGCATACCCCAGCATGCCAGCTACCGCAATAGCAAACTGTTTTTTGTAGGGTTTGATATAAACCAACAGGCGACGATAAGTGTCTGCGCCGGACACGCTGGAGGCTGCACCGAGTAGGCCATCAGAAGGCGTATTAACGCCTAGCTTGCGGGTATTGGGACCTTTATCAACTACACCTTTATCACCTGCATTTTTTGCAGACGCTAAAGCCTCCTTCGCTTGCGTATCACCCTCCATCATTGGCGGCTTTAGTTAGCGGTTCGAGATGTGGCGATAGTAATATTCAGAATACCTAACTGCCCTGATGCATCCATCGCCGTCACTACCGCCTGATGGGGAACTTGTGCATCAGCTCTGATCGTTAAAGGAATATCACGGCGACCGTTGGACACTTTAAACAGCGCGTTTTGCAAACTGATCAGGTCTGATTTAACGACCTCCTGATCATCTATAAAGTAACGCCCTGCTGCATTGATCACAATCTCGATTCGCTCAGCCGCGGCGGCTGTTTCTGTTTCAGTTGCCTGCGGAAGCTGTAAGGAAATTTGCGACTCTTTTTGAAAGGTGGTGGACACCATAAAAAAAATGAGTAGCAGGAATACCACATCGATAAGTGGCGTTAAGTTGAGTTCCAGTTCTTCGCTCTGAGCTCGGGCAAACTTCATCGTGCGGCAACCCTAGCTGCTGTCTGGCGCTTTTGCAAAACATCGACAAGTTTCAGCGATTCTTTTTCCATGTCGACAATAAGACCATCAACCTTGCCCTTGAAATATCGATGAAACATCAGCGCGGGAATGGCAACCATCAATCCACCTGCAGTGGTGATAAGTGCTTGCGATATACCACCCGCCAACTGTGCCGGATTTCCGACACCCACAGTAGTGATGTTAGTGAACACACTGATCATACCCACAACCGTTCCCAGCAATCCTATCAGTGGGGTGACCGCGGCGATGGTGCCAAGCGCGTTCAGGTATCGGGTTAATTCATGAGCAACATGACCACCTACCTCTTCAATACTCGCCTTCATGATTTCACGATCTTGGCTTCTATTTGCAAGCCCAGCCGCCAGCACACGTCCTAATGGAGAGCCTTGTTGGATGTCACGTATCTTGTCATCATCAAGCTGTCGTGTACTCGCCATGCGCCAGACGTCTGCGACCAGATTGTCGGGTACGACCTTTTCGCGACGTAAGGAGATGAATCGTTCGCCCACTATCGCCAGCGCAACGATGGAACAGAGCACAATCGGCAGCATCAACCAACCACCAGCAGTTACTATTTCCCACACAATTTTATTCCTTTTTGCGACAACGCTAATAGCCGCAATACTAGAGACTGATCGGCGAATTGCTGCCAACAGTCTGGATTAACGATACCGTGCCAAAAGCGACGGTGTGAATGCCACCATGTTAACGGTGGATAGGTCAAACCTTCAGGTCCCAGCGAGAATGATACAGCCCCATCGGTGCCTGTAACGAATACGCGCGAACCAGATAGGTTATAGCGTAATTTTACATCACTGTGAGGAAAACCAAACCGGTTACGGGCACCTGCCGAGAAAACAACGTACTCGGGGCGCATTCTGTCAACAAAATCCTGAGTAGACGAGGTTTTGCTGCCGTGATGTGGAGCACTCATAATGGTGACAGGAAAGCGCTCATTAGCGCCAAAATTCGACAGCAGCTGTGCCTCTGCCGCAGTTTCAATATCGCCTGTAAGCAGAACACGACTTTTGCCTGAATGAGCTAACAGCACACATGAGCGATTATTGTCACCACCTCTGGTTGCAAAGTTTGGGTGCAGAAAACCAAAGTTCACCGACTCGACCTCCCAAGAAATGCCCGATTGGCATGACTTAACCGGTTTATTGTTGAATGAGGGCAAGTTCTGGCTTGTATACACGCTAATCTCGGGGTATCTGGCTAAAACATCGGGTACACCAAAAGCGTGATCCTCGTCTCCATGAGAGACAACCAGTGTGTCGATGTGCTTTCGCCCAGAGGCGTGAAGAAATGGCACTACAACCGCCTCAAACATGCTGAGCTGCGGCGATACCTTACCACCCGTATCGAACAGTAGCGTCTCATCTCCAGCAAAAATCAGCACCGCCAAACCCTGCCCAACGTCGAGAAAATGCACATCAAAACGATCATTTGCAGGAGCCGCAATATTGAACAGAACAGCCGGAAGAAATAACGGCAACGCCATAGCGCGTAGTTTCAAACCGCGAGGGCCAAACACGACAACCAGACCGGCAATGCTCAGTAGGAATGCGGTAATACCTGGCAATACCAATACGATAGAACTGAGCTGCGTTGCATCTAACCACTTCAAAAAGAGCATTAAGCAGTGCAAGGAGAGTGTGGTCAACGCGAGCAAAGGCAAAGCAACGCTATCGCTAACACTGCTGGCAACAAGGGTCATTAATGCCAGTGGCACAGATACCATCGCAACCCATGGCACGGCAATAAGATTAGCCAAAGGGGCTAATAATGAACCTGACTGGAAAAACCACGCACCCACCGGCAACAGAACAATACCCAGTAAACAGTGCGTGCGCGCCGTATGGCGTAACTGAATGAAACGAGACTTCAGTGAACCGCGAGAGCTTACAATCGGCGCACGAACATGACCTCGGTGAAGATAGATAAGCGTTGCCACTGTGCCAAACGAGAGCCAGAAACCTGCTGACAACGGATTGAGAACATTCGTGCTCAGTATGACTGCCAAGGCGATACATAATGCCGCCATGGGTGGCAAAAAACGAAGTCGCAACGCCGCCAATATCCAGACGCTAAGCATCAAAACAGCCCGTTGTGTGGGTAGCTCAAAGCCCGCCAAAAGCGCGTATAACGATGCCAACAACAAGCTGCTAATCAACAAGCAGATGCGCAAATCAGGCAAAGGTCGTGCACTGGATGTCACTAACGCTATTCGGCGCGCACCTCCCAGCAGTAGCTTGCCGCCCAATAGTACCCACGCCGCAACCAACCCCACGTGCAATCCTGATATTGCCACCAAGTGTGCTGTGCCGGTGGTGCGTAACAATTCCCACTGTTGATCAGATATGCCAGACTTGAAACCAACACTAAGCGCCTGCACTAGTCCCAAGTACTCACTGCTATGAGAAGCTGATTGGACTATGGATTGAACCAAAGACTGAGGAGATCCCGGCACATTGATTGGTTTTGGAGTCGATGTTGACAACAATGCTGACAGCTGTTGAATTTTTTGCGACACATTATGTCTAACAGCGCTCAGAGTTGTTGCCCTCACTTGCGACACTCTGGCAGCATGGGTTGCCTCCCTAACGTAGCCTTTTGCGTGAATACCTTTAACCAGCGACCAAGCCACTGCATCAAACCCTCCCGGATTACGTAACGACATTGGAGGCTTTAATCTGACAGTGAATCGCCACGACTCGCCAGCGAGTAAATCAGGAGATCGTCCGTACCACGAGAGTCTGATGCGTTCGACGTTGAGTGGCGATGAGCACGAATGACAAGAAACAAGCTCTGCAATAAATGAAAGTCTGCGCTCCTGCCTTTCAGGAATGCTATCAATAAGGACGGTTATATCGAGATCGGCTGAGACCTGATGTTCCAGTAGCTGGTGGCTAGCCAGTGAGTAGAGTGCTAAAAACGTTACACTCATGGCGACCAGCATGCCTGAGACAAAGACACGAGACCCACGGAACCTAAGGCCAAGCAGAAGTGATAACACGAGAAAAACGACGCAAAACCAAGTTGGTGGCAATTGACTTAGGTTCACAATACCTAAGATGGTAACTAAACAGGCACACGCAAAAACTCTCATGCTACTAAAACATCACTTGCAGGCACCAACAGTGCAAAGCAATGTTCTGAGTATTGCTGAGCAGTTACCGTCGGACAACCGCTAACGAGGATCAGGCTTGGAGATGAACCGCTGCCAGAAAACAAGCAGGAGCAAACGTGCCAGATAACTGGTTCAAAAACCGTTTGCCCGATGCAGCCAAACTGCGACACACGCTGCAAAAGCAGCTGGGCGGATCCGGCGAAGAAAAAAAGGGCATTCGGCTCTGGGTCAGAAATACCTTCGCACAGCCGATGGTGTGGCACCTTAACCGACGCTCTGTAGCGGGCGGTGTAGCGGTAGGCCTGTTTGTAAGTTGGGTTCCCGTGCCATTGCAGATGCTGCTTGCAGCCGTGCTCGCAGCGGTAATGCGCGTCCATGTGCCTGTCTCCGTGGTCATGGTGTGGTTCACCAATCCTTTGACCTTTGCCCCTCTACTGTATGCCGCTTGGCGAAGCGGGTCAATGATTCTTGGCAAACCAGTATTTGCCGAGCCTTTAAGTTTTAGCACTCACTCGATCTTGGATAAAGCCGGCCAAGCGTGGCCCACCTTACTCACGGGCATGTTGTTCTGCGCAGCTTTGTCGGCAGTTATAGGCTTTACCGTGACAATGTTGGTGTGGCGCATTCACGCCATTCGCCGCTGGAAGCTACGGAGATCTCGACGTGCAGCCGATCAATAAGCTGCCCATTTGCAAACGATTTCCTCTAACGTGGGCTCTTACAGGCGTAAACCTTTACAGGTGTAAAAAAACGCCAGTGGCTGATCGTCTACGGCGAGTCCGCGACCAACTCGCCTCGAGTTAATTTCAGCACTCTGTCCATTTTGGCAGCCAGGCGGGTGTCGTGTGTGACCACCAGAAAACTGGTGCCAATCTCTTTGTTGAGCTCAAGCATCAATTCATAGACACGCCCTGCTGTCTCCTCATCGAGGTTGCCTGTAGGCTCATCCGCTAGTACCACAGCCGGCTGAGTCACAAGCGCGCGGGCAATGGCAGCTCGCTGTCTTTCGCCACCCGACAATTCCGCCGGTTTATGCGCGAAACGCTCACCCAGACCTACCCTATCGAGCAGAGTTTGCGCTCGCTTCAACGCATCAACTTTAGATACTCCACGGATCAGAAGCGGCATACTGACGTTTTCTTGCGCTGAAAATTCTGGTAATAAGTGATGAAATTGATACACGAAGCCCACAGCTTGATTGCGCAAGCGACCTCTCTTAACCTGGCTCAATTGCGCCATATTTTGCCCGGTGACATGCACCGTACCTGAGGTGGGTGTATCAAGCCCACCCAGCAGATGCAGCAGAGTGCTCTTACCGCTACCCGATTGCCCAATGATGGCAACTCGTTCACCAACACCGATTTGCAGAGACACATCCTTGAGCACTTCCACACTCAAATCGCCCTGCTCGTAACGGCGCCCCAAATTCTGTGCTTGCAAAACCATGTCAGTGGCTGCCGATTGCTGCTCAGTTAACACTGATTTATCTGAATTATTCATAAGCAAGTGCCATTGCAGGGTCTGTTTTGGACGCACGCCATGCTGGATACAACGTTGCCAGTAGCGACAAACCAAATGACATCAAGCCTACTTTGACCACATCAGCCTGTCGTAAATCAGATGGCATCTCGTCGATGTAGTACACCTCCGGATTGAGCACAGGACCTGTAAATTGCTCGATAAAAGGCACTACCACATCGATGTTACTGGCAAGCAAAATACCGCCAGCCAGACCCGCAACTGTGCCAACCACACCAATGAGCGTGCCTTGTACGACAAAGATAGACAAGATACTCATAGGGGATGCGCCCTGCGTGCGAAGGATGGCAATGTCAGCTTGTTTATCCTGAACGAGCATCACAAGCGTGGATATAATATTGAACGCCGCCACAGCCACAATCATGGAAAGAATGATAAACATCATCGTCTTTTCCATTTTCACCGCTAAAAAATAATTAGCATTTTGTTGTGTCCAGTCGCTGACGAAATAATCAAAGCCCAACTCTTTGCGTAGCTCACGCGCCACAACGGGCGCCCTGCCAGTATCCTGTAGTTTCAGCCGTACACCGGAAAACCCATCTTCAAGCTTGAGTAATTTGGCGCTGTCGCTTGCGTGCATTACCGCCAGATTCCGGTCAAACTGGAACATACCAAAGCGAAAAACCCCAGTCACGGTGAAGCGCTTGATGCGCGGTACGAAACCCATTGGAGTAACACTGGCTTCAGGGGTAATGACCATAATACGATCACCCGCGATTGCGCCGAGGTAGCTAGCTAGATCGGCTCCTAGAAGCATGCCAAATTCACCAGGTTGCAAGGCAACCTCTAGGGACTCGGTTTGCTCAAGACTCTCGCCCAATTCTGATACTTCGGGTTCCTGATCAGGCAGTACCCCTCGAATAAGCGCGCCCGTTGAACGACCCGCATGCACCAACATCACTTGCCCCTCAACGTAGGGAGCAGCGCCTATGACTTCCTCGTGAGACTTCGCAATGTCTGCCACTGTTTGCCAGTCTTGAATGGGCTCGCCCAAACCCGACACCGTTGCGTGGGAGGATGCGCCTATGATTCGCTCGCGCATCTCCTTCTCAAAACCATTCATGACTGATGTAACCGTAATGAGCGCCGTCACGCCTAGCGCGATGCCCAATATGGAGACCAGAGAGATGAAGGAGATGAAATGATTACGCCGCTTGGCCCGCGTATAACGCAGCCCTACGAATAGTTCGTATGGTTGAAACATATTACAGTAGAGCTATGAACGGACCTGAAGGTTCGGCACTTGCGAAAAATATCAAGTTACCCGGTGATGTTCTAGTGTAGTGAATCACCACGTATATATGGGACAATTACGTCCGTTAGACGTTAAACCTTTCAAAATCTGTGTCTGCAGTGCCACGCAGCACACACAATTCGCTCCAGCAGCGCTAAAAAAATCATGTTAAAGCCGTGTTACACCCATCACACGAGGATCATTGCGTAGTGCCAGACACATCTGCCTTGCTGTTCTCCAACACGATGATCAAAGCCACCCGATGGGGCAAGCTGTATGGCTCCACCGAGTCACTGGCCATCGCCGAATACGCCAGCCATCTCGACGGCCTGTGCGTGGTCGTTGCGCCCAGCACATCAGAGTTATTGCATCTGGAGGTAGAGCTACAGTTCTATGCAGGCGCTAACACCCCGGTGCACGTACTTGGCGATTGGGAAACGCTCAGCTACGATCGCGTGTCACCGCACCAAGACATCATCTCGCAACGCATACGCACGCTTCATTCATTGGGTGCTACACAAAAAGGCATTCTATTGCTCACGGCTGCAGCTCTCATGCAGCGATTGCCACCTCAAAGCTTTCTCGATCAACATGCCTTACAAATCAAAACGGGCGATATTCTCGAATTAACAGAATTTCGAGTGCGCTTGGTTGAGGCTGGGTACCGTCTCGTTACGCAAGTGGAAGAACACGGTGAATTCGCCGTGCGGGGCTCTATCCTCGATCTCTTCCCGATGAGTACCCAAAAGCCACTGCGTGTGGAATTTCTAGACGATGAAATTGACACTATCCGTACCTTTGATGTGGACACTCAACGCGGATTGGAAAAGACCACAAAAATTGAATTACTTCCAGCGCATGAGTTTCCTTTGAACGAGGAAGGCATAGCCCTGTTTCGAAAACAGTATCGCAACAGCTTTGCAGCGGAGAGTAAAAACACATCCATCTATTCTGAAGTGAGCGAAGGACGTGCACCTGCTGGCATTGAGTATTACATGCCTTTGTTCTTCGAAGAAACAACCTCGTTGTTCGCCTACTTACCCAGTGCCGTCAGCATAGTCATGGTCGACGGTGCCAATGAGGCATTAAAGCAATTTGAAGCCACTACGGCTGATCGCTATGAACAACGCAGGCACGATGTTGAACGTCCTATTCTGCCACCCAATGAAATCTACTTGAGTAACAAAGATATTCAGGCCCAATTGGGTGAACTCACAACAGTACAGTCGCAACGCTTCGAGATTCAAGCAAATGATAGCCAGAACATCAACATTGCTAATGAGGCGCCAGGGTTGTTCCCAGTTGAGCCACGTGGCGAACGTCCCATGGGTGCTTTGCAAGATTTTCTGGGTAAATTCCCTGGACGTGTGCTGTTTGTCGCTGAATCTACAGGTCGACGTGAGGCGCTACTAGATCAACTTGTTGGTAATCGTTTAAAGCCTGAAACGGTTGGGAGCTGGGCTGAGTTCCTGGCTAGTGATAGACAATTATGCCTAACCACAGCGGCTATTGATCGCGGCTTGCAATTGCCTGAAGCCGGCATTGCCATGATCACAGAAAACCAACTGGGCTCTGGACGCATCAAGCGACGTGAGAGAAAACGTGCAACGCGCGATTCAGAAAGCATCATTAGCAACCTTACTGACCTGAACATAGGTGCTCCGGTTGTACATATAGATCACGGCGTTGGACGTTATCAAGGGCTCACCACTCTCACGGTTGGCAAAGTGGGTAATGAGTACCTGACCATTCACTATGCAGGCGATGACAAACTCTATGTACCAGTGGCCTCATTGCATTTAATCAGTCGCTACGCAGGAGCTAGTGAGGACAGCGCACCACTGCATAAGCTCGGTACAGACACTTGGCAAAAAGTTCGTAGAAAAGCGGCTGAGAAAGCCTACGATGTGGCCGCTGAATTATTAGAAATTCACGCTCGACGCGCCGCTAAAAAAGGCTTTGCTTTTCCCAAGAATTCTGATAATTATTCGATATTTAGCGATGCATTTCCGTACGAGGAAACACCTGATCAGCTCACAGCCATAGAGGCGGTAGTAGACGATTTGCGTTCGCCGCAGCCTACCGATCGTGTGGTGTGTGGTGATGTGGGTTTTGGTAAAACCGAGGTTGCCATGCGTGCAGCGTTTGTGGCGGTTGATGGTGGCAAGCAGGTAGCCGTGCTAGTTCCCACCACCTTGCTAGCCAAACAACACCACCAAAATTTCATGGATCGCTTTGCCGACTGGCCTGTTCAAATAGAAGCCTTGTCGCGTTTCGAAACCGCCAAAGAGCAAAAAGCCATTTTGAAAAAGCTCGAATCAGGTGGCATTGATATCATCATTGGCACGCATAAATTGTTAAGCAAGGATATTCGCTATAACAATTTGGGCTTGGTTATCATTGATGAAGAACACCGCTTTGGAGTGCGCCATAAAGAACACATGAAAGCGCTTCGGTCCGAAGTCGATATCGTTACGCTCACGGCCACGCCTATTCCACGCACCTTGAATATGGGGCTAGCAGGGATGCGTGATTTATCAATTATCGCCACACCACCACAACACCGCCATGCCATCAAAACATTTGTGGGTGAATGGTCTGAAGTACAAATTCGAGAGGCCTGTGAACGCGAATTATCACGCGGTGGTCAAGTGTACTTTTTGCACAATGAAGTGCAGACCATTGAGCGTATTTCTGAAGACTTAGAGCGTATCATTCCCGGCGCCAAGGTGCAGTACGCACATGGCCAAATGCGCGAGGGCGATCTGGAACAAGTGATGAATGATTTTTATCATCAACGATTTAATATTCTGGTTGCCACCACCATCATTGAAAGTGGGATCGATGTCCCTAGCGCGAACACTATCCTTATTAACCGTGCTGATAAACTGGGATTGGCGCAATTGCATCAGTTGCGTGGCCGTGTCGGTCGATCACACCACCGTGCCTATGCTTATTTAATCACTCCACCTAAGGGGTCAATGACCAAAGATGCCGAGAAGCGTTTGCAGGCCATCGAATCGTTGGAAGATCTGGGTGTCGGTTTTACTCTTGCCACACACGATCTTGAAATTCGTGGTGCTGGCGAGCTACTCGGTGAAGGTCAGAGTGGACAAATCCAAGAAATTGGTTTCACCTTGTACAGTGAGCTTCTCAGCCGAGCCGTTAAAGCACTCAAGAGCGGCAAGCTACCTGATTATGACAAGCCATTAGCGCAAGGCACAGAGGTGGACCTTGGTGTGCCTGCCTTACTACCATCAGACTACGTGCCCGATGTGCATCAGCGATTGATCTTGTACAAGAGAATATCTAACGCCCAAGACACCGAAAAACTGCGCGACTTGAAGATTGAGCTGATAGATCGGTTTGGATTATTACCTGAGCAAACTGAGCGCTTGTTTGATGTCATGCGCTTACGCTTACGTAGTGAAACGATGGGTATAGAGCGCTTAGAACTTAACTCTGGCGGTGCGCGTATTGTCTTTTCAACTGATCCGCAAATCGATCCTATGGCGCTTATTCAAATCATCCAGAAACACAGTGATATCTATAAGTTTGACGGTAAAAAAATACTGCGGGTTATCAAGGTGTTTGAAGAATCTAGTGAAGCTCAAAGCTTTGTCGATGAGTTGTTGGATAAGTTAATGTTAAAGGAAGCTGCTTAACCGTTATTCCCGCATAGGCGGGAATCCAGCATGCTCTGGCACTTACGCTAGTCTAAATAGATCTTCGCCTACGCGCAGATGACGATGGCTTACGACAATCTGACTAGAAAGGGCTGCAGCCTAGGCACAACAGCTCTTTGAGGGCGATACAGGCAAAGGCTATGCAGAATCGTCCAGCAAAGAACGAAGGTGCTGCCGCAGCTCAGCCGACAACTCTGGGTCGGTGAGCTCACCTTTTTCAGTATCAAATGTCTCTGCAAAACGACCAACCGATAAGCTACCTCGCAGGTCTGCGCCGAAGAAGCCCGCTGACCCCTCAGCAATTCTAAGAACACTAGCACCACCTCCCCCTCCAGGTGCCGCTGCCATGATGACCATAGGCTTGTTCTGAAAGACTTTTTTACCTAAGCGTGAGCACCAATCAAAAATGCTCTTGAACACGGCCGAGTAGTTTCCGTTATGTTCGGCATAGGCAATCAATAAGACGTCTGCCTCACCTATTGCTTTGTGAAATGCAATAGCAGCCTCTGGTATCCCGTTAGCCGTCTCTTCATCAATGCCATAAATCGGCATCTCGAAGTCGTTGAGGTCGAGCACCTGAATCTCGACGGTCGTATCTATCTCCGCTTTCAATACGTTGGCTGCATGTGTTACCAGCTGTTTGTTTATCGAAGCTCGGCTGTTGCTTGCAGCAAATGCAAGTGCCTTGATTGACTTTGACATAATTGAGTTGATCGATTGGTTAGGGAACGATAAATTTTTTCTCAGTTAGCATTATACGCATTACGAATGGCGTCCACTTGGTCGCAATTGATTCCGTCCTTATCTCTTAGTGTGAATCTGGTGAATAACCTCTGCGGTGACAGCAACCGTGCCAACAATCGTCCACTGATCATGAGTGATTTACGATCAAGCAGAAGTCACAGTGTGATCTAGACGCTGTTACGACACTCACTATTCATTAACAAAGGGCTGGCAACTTGCATTCATGTTTTTTGATATAACATTTCGCTGACAACGCAACATAGCTTGAGCATTGGCATCTGCTTGCGTGGTGGAACCACCGGCTGACCCAGATGTCCATTGGCGACCTTCAACGGCAATGGCCGCTGCGCTGAACCGAGTTTGCTTCTCCATGTGGACACGCATACGCCGTTTAATGTCTTGATTAAGCAATGTTTCGTAATTGGCAATACGGTTAGCGTCGCGAGTACCATCGAGAATCTCACGTTGAATGCGTTTGTAATCCGGTAATTTCTTATCGCTGAAAGCGCCTTTAATAGTCCCAAAATATCGACCCTCGTGGACAATAAAATGATTCGGTAATCCATTTAAATCGAAAGCTTTGCGCAAGATAGTATATTTTTCTATATCGTTCCAAGGTTCCATGCTCGCGTAAACAAAGTGGTATTCCTCATCAAGCGTATCAACAACCTGTCCAAGGCCTGTCAGGTCAGTTGCGCAAAACGGGCAGCCATCATCACTTGATGACAAAACAACGATAGTGGGTTTACCAGACGCCGACGTTTGAACAGCTTCATCGTACACATTATCAATGGAAATACGACGTATTTTTCCCTCACGTACAGCAGCGACAGGATCAGTCTCCGGATACTTGAGTGCAATAGCTTTTCGAAGTTTCCAAGCGTTTCTGTACACACTCCATACGGGCAGCTCACTATTGGGCGCAGGGCGTTTTCTGTTGTTCACCTCAAGCAAAGATACCGCCTTCGAGTACTGCTCTAAACCGATTGCCAGAATCGCTTCATTGTGATTCTGCCACAACGGCAAGGTACTCCCTTGTCGCACCTCTGCAAACACTTCTTCAGCCTGTTTATAGCGCCCTTGAACTGCATGGAGGTAGCCAAGACGACTTAGCTCAACCATGTTGTCGGGCGCAAGCTCGAGCGCTGTTAGAAGTGCCTGCGTAGCTCGGCCGTCTGCCTCTTTTGTGAAATGAAAACCGATAAGTGTATCGTCAGAGACAAAACCTGTTCTCATGATTAATCGTGAGTACTGACCATACGCTGATGCGTCATCAGGGTACCTCTGTAGATGTTGAGTAATCTTGGCTTCCATGTCACGAGATATTCCACGATCCATTGATCGAGTAATATGCCCCAGCCTTTTTAACCTCTGCGACTCTTGGATGAGGGCACCGTTATCAGAGGTGCTATTGGCAGAGACGGGAAATGCACTTAGTACTGATGCGCAAATCGCCAACACTATCATTGGTTTCATTGCCAACCAGAAAAAAGTCACAGATGAACGAAAAAGAGAGACATTCAACATGTGTGGGAGCTCCTTATATTCACCGAAAAATCATTTCACGGCGGTTATCAAAGAGTAACCTATTGGTGGGGTTTTTTCATCAATGCGTATGCGGTAATAGCAATGAAGATAAACAACGAAGGTAGCAGTACATAGTCTAACCAACCAATCAGTGCCGACAAGCCTACTCCAGTCAAAAGCACAACCAAAATCGGTGTGAAGCAACATAGGGCAGAGATCAAGGTGCCCAGTAAGCCTACGCTCAGTAATTTATTTTTCATAGTTACATTTTAAGAATTCAGCGACTAAATAGTACGCCGTACTTCAGCATAGTATTTCAGCGGCAATATATACAGATTTTCGCGCTCCACCAGAATAACGCTCAGATTCTGCGATTAGTGTAGGGGTCTAAGATAAACCCACGCAACCGACTCGTTAAAATGCTGTCACAGACTCCCTATCTGATAAATTTGAAGTAATTTATCACATTGTATACCGCGCTGATGCCGATAATATAGAGTATTGGTGATCCCGGAATCACTTCAACTTTTGCCAGCACTGTAAAAATCATGATCATTGCTACTGCTACTGCACAAAACATCATGGCGTGTAGAGCTGTCTTATCAACCACACTCGGAAAGTGAGTGGTGCATCGATTCTTAAGTACTTCCACCTGTTGTATATATTCGTCACGCTGTGTTGCCTCCACCCGATTGGATTTCGGTTTTATTGTTACTTCTAAACGAACTGTCTTGTCTTTAGTTTCCAATGCCTCACGGTAGTCGAACCACTGGTTTTCACACTGAAAAGATTGACTTCTAATGTATGGCTTAGAAGAATGGCTAATGTTGATCTCTTGTTGTGATTCACCATCATGGAAGAGTTGCTCTGGTGTGGTCACTGTGTTTGAAATTTCTAAATCTTGATAAAACAGAGTCATCAATGACAGCTTACCCTCGTCTATCTCACTAAGTGGCGTATCAATAAGGTACGACTCTTCGGTTGTGAATTGATTGCTTTGCCTATCGTCATTAACGATGTGGATGGCCTTTAAAGCTGTTAACTTTGCAGAAAGCTGAACCTCCAGATTATCATGATAGGATTTTTGAATTGAGCTAAGGTCTTCAGCACTGAAGTTCCGACGCATGTTGTCAGCACGTGCTCCAAAATAATCCCGTCTGTATGTCACTAGGGGTTTAGTTTGTACTGTAAGACTGAGATCGAAATCTTGGGAAAGCTTATAAACAACTGAATCTGTTGAGTAAGGTATTTTCTCAAGAGTACCGCCCTGCGCTTTAAGAATCAGCGCCCTCTTGTATGGCAAGTTTGCCATGGTGGCGAGTGTGCCGCCTTGTTTCTGCATGGTTGCATCAACAAAGTGGGATTTCCCACCCCATTTAAAGTGCACGATCATGTGGTCAAACAGATACGGCGATGGCGATAAGGTTTCTATAGCGTCACGTAAGCCCGTGCTAACCAGTGCCAGTTCG
>JALZWO010000002.1 GCA_023300375.1 Granulosicoccus sp.
GGTAAGGTTACTGGCGCGGTATACGATCTACGCATCAGGGCAAGTACTAAGGGAATGCGACAGCCTATGCGAGTCAATCGCCGGTAGCGCTAACAACGCGGCCTGTTGATCGAAAAATCGATTAGTTGCGTTCCAGCTAGGTGATGGGTCCTCTGAGAGTGTATTTTCATCTCAACATTGCCAAGTGTAAGGTTATATTCATAGCTATTTCTCAGCACGCACACCTCTAGCCAACATCGTGTTAGTAAAACTACGTATAGACCGTAGCAGGATGTCTAAAGTATCATTGCCGCTTAAGGAGAATTTACGTGAATCTGACACCCAACAATCTATTTCCTGCATCTGGCAGCACAGCTCTTGGCGGAGTCGCGGGCTCGTCCGACGTTACCAGTGGGATGCAAAGCGCCGTTAAATCCCTTGAAAACCACGACTGGTTCTCAGAACAAGCCTTGGGAGAGGGGAGTTCCATTAATGCTGCAAGTTTTAGCGGTGGGAACAACTTCTCAAGCGTAGAGCATGCGGCTGAACAGATTTTCTCCAAACTCATTCCTGATAACTCAAATAACAACGTTTGGAGCTAAATAGCCAGCCAAGTGCTTTGTAGTTTTAAACGTAGTGTTCATTCAGCCAGCTAACCCGCTCCCTCGTGTGGCCACTGTCGCCACCTTAGCTCACGCAAAACAACGGCTACCCAGACAATGAGCGACAACTCAACTAAACCTGATTGGTCAGGGGCGGCATCAGAGCTGGTTCGAGCGTTCGTACAATTCCCGAGCATGGAAGATAGGCTCCGGGTACTTGAAAAACTTTGTCTGTCTTTGGAGGATCAGCTATACCCAGCGTTCTTGCAGATTCTCCTCATGATTGATTTACACGGGGACGCAGAATCGAAGCGACTTGTATCCGAAACACTGGCTCATGCTGTTTCTATACACAGACTGCCCGAAGGCAAGGTGAGTGCCTGGGGATCAAGCACACCTGCTGACAGCTCGCGTTTCGGTCTTCGCCGAAGTCTAGGGCCTTTAGAGTACCTGTGCTCTTGGTACGCACAACCCAGTGCGCTACAGCCACTATCAGGAGCAGCGTTCAGAACAGCCATGTCTGGACTTCTGTCTCTTATCAACACCTGCGACCAAGCCCGCACTTTATATCAAGAAAAACTATTGTCAGAAGCCAACGCCCCGTTAACCGGAGCACTCACAGGCCAGACGCGCAATGGCATTGGTGAACTCGCATTGCACTGGCAACAAAACCAATCGCCTGAACAATGCATTAACGCCTTTCTCGATGTTATCGGGAGTCAACAATCTCTTAGTGATCTGGGCCGTAACCCGTTCGCGTAGCGCTACCCATAAGTGACTTACAAATACAGCAGCCATTCAGTTAGTCGTTGTTAAGCTCGCACAACGTTTAAAAATTCTGTTGGCATAGCAAAAACATCAAGCTTTCTGACATTAGAGTGACCTTGTGAACCACTATCGTGCTGCTTAGTATATAAATACTTAAAGGAATATTTTGACCCTATGACAATCTTGCATGAAACATGTCGGGCATCTACTAACCAAATACGAATACTAGGTTGTGCGACCGTTATCGCCATCTAGGGCTGTGGATCTGGATCATCCTCTTCAAGTTCTGGCAGCGTCACCTCTGACATACAGTTTGCGGCCCCCACTAACGCTAACTCGTTGACAAGTGCATTGGTTAATGGTTAATCCAATGCCGAAAACGACCCCCTTTGGGACTGCGTAGTCAATGAGGGGCAAAATCGATTTTCCTATCAATTATTTGCCGACAGCTCAGGCACAGAGCAAGATCTATCAACCCAGTCCAATCCGTCCACGTTCACATGGCAGACAATCGATGCCAGCAGTATGATCACCACAGACAACGTAACAGGTGAACAGCTTTCAATAACCGACATACAGTTTACTAACCAAAACACTTTCAGCATGATAGTAAATCAGGACATCGCTTTGAATGGCGCGCGTACTACTACACCGCCAGAAAACTTGGAACCAACGACCAGTGCCGAGCAGTCAATGTCTTATAACGGAGTCAACTATCCGTTAACGAATGGATTAGAAGAGGCTTCCAGATTTCGAACTGATCAAGGAGATACCCACTCAGCAACGACAATCTCTATGGCAGATGACGAATTTCGACCATTCACCATAGTCTAAGAAGGCTTCGAATTTACCAATTTCTTCCCAGATGATGCGAGCGTTTGGTTAAAAGTCAGACTGTTTACACCTGGAGAAACCCAAGTTTTATCAAATCAATACACGTTTGTATCTAACAACATTGAAAATAACGATCCTTTTCTGGCTAATTAATTTTTCTTTCAGCAAGGCGAGATTGGATTAGATGTCAATTTGAACAACAATATCCGTAGTAGCGACAACAAATTTTCTGACATCATTGCAGGAACCATTACGATCAACGAAACAAGCGAGGGTCTACGCATAGATTTTGATGTCGCACTCGCCAATGGCGCGCAAGTGACAGGCTCGTATGAAGGCCTGTTTCCTTCGGTTTAATGAAGATCAAGCTCTAAGTACCCAGTATCTTCTCAAGATAGAGCTGCACCGATGCGCGATGCGCGTTAAGTTCACGAACCAAAAGCTGCACCAATGCGGGCATCACCATCAATAGCACTAGCACTGCAGCTAATCCCTTGAGAGAATTCGAAAGAAACAGAACATTTAAACGTTGAGCAAAACGATTGACCAAGCCCATGGCCAAGTCAATAATAAATGCAATGACGATAACAGGAGAGGCAATCATCATAGTTAACGTCAGGTAACGAGAGAATTCACTCTCAAACAAGACCACTGACGCCATTCTAAAATCTGGCAGAGGTGCTGTCAGCGGCCACGTAACAAAGCTTTCGATGACCGCTACTGTCAAAAACAGCAAGCCACCTGCCGCCATAAAAATGAAGTTAATCCAGCGGCCTATGAACTCTCCAAACAAAGTGACGTCATGCCCGGACAGTGGATCAGATACCGTTGCCATTGATGTGCCTATCTGACTGTCGATTATCATACCGGCCGACTCAAACGCCCACAAAAATATGCCAAAAAACACACCAATAACGACGCCAACAAACGCCTCCTTGGCATAAATAGCTGCCCATTGGTGTCCTGCAAGATTGCTCACTGATATATCGGGCTGCAGGGTGAAGATAATCACCGAGAGTGCTAGGAAAAGGCTGTTGCGAACCAATGGCGGTATAAGATCGTTAGAGAATAAGGGCAGCAACATAAAAGCAACAATAAGTCGCGTGGTAGATGCGCCAAAATACAATATTTTTTCGGACCCTATCTCAAGAAGCAGGACACTATCCATAGCAACTAACGCATTGTGTTTGGTTCCACTGGTATGCCATTGTCATCAGCCAGCAACCATGCTGGGAAAGTTACTGAATATCCGATCTGAATACTGATACAAAGATGCCCCCATTAACGAGGCCGTGACAAAAATAGTCAGAATAATCGCAAAAAACTTCATCGCATACTGAAAAGTTTGCTCTTGTAACTGCGTAGCCGCCTGAATGAACGCAATAAGCAACCCGACAATAGCCGCCACCACAACAGGTGGAGCTGCCAATATCAGTGTCAGCCACAAGGCTTCTTGAGTGAGTTGCAAGATATCTGAATCAAGCATGGCTATTCCGCGCTAAAGATAAGACAAGACGAGGCCATGAGCCAACTTGGTCCAACCGTCAATGACCACAAACAATAACAACTTGAAAGGTAGAGACACGATGGTTGGAGAAAGCATCATCATTCCCATGGCCATCAGTATGTTGGATATCACCAGATCGATAATAATAAAAGGCAGGAAGATCAGAAAACCTATCTGAAATGCCTCTGTTAGCTCACTAATGGTAAAGGCTGGAATGAGGACGATGAAGTCACTGGATGTGACTTCATCCTCACTATCCACATTCATACGTCGAACCGTAGAGGCAAAAAATTCTTGCTCTGTCTCATCTGTGTGTTTGAGCAAAAATTCTCGAAGTGGTTCTTTGACAACGTTAGCGAGTATGACGATATCTTCAGCAGATTCTAACGCTACGCCGCTGTCAGCATATTCAGCCATCACCGTCTGACCTACTGGATACATAACGTACACGGTTAGCACCATGGCAAGACCATTGAGTACAAGATTAGGCGGAACTTGCTGTACCCCCAGCGCGCTACGCAACAAACTCAGCACCACCACAATTTTAGTAAATGATGTGAGCATGACTGCAGCAAAAGGCGCTAACGCAAGCAGTATGACGGTCAGCAGCGCCGACGAAGGAGAAAAAGTTGTTAAGTCCATAAACTAAAGCACCACAGGTTCATGTTTTTGCAGCAGTAAGGCCTGCCCCGATCCAAGCGCCAACAACTGCCCTCTAAACCGATCACCCGCATTGTTCTGCAGCCATAGCGTCGAATCACTGCTCTCATTCGATAGAATTTTCTGTAAACCCGGACTCACTGGATACTCAACATTCATTAGAGCCACTGGATCAAGGTGACACTCAAACTGCACGTGATACCTTTGACTGTCATCCTTTGAAGCAGACGCTTCAGACGGCTCGCCCTCGATAACATCTACACCACTCGCACTAGTCGCCTGATGTGCGCTGCCTGCGGCTTGTTGCAACCACGAATCATCTGGCCACAGGTACTCACCTTGTAAACATAGCGCGCCGTTGCCTATGTGCAGAACCGTATTCCACGTATTTTCATAGGATTCGGGAATAATCACCAAAGCCCCCTCGCCCAGATCTACCTGCTCATCTGCCGATAGCTGAAGTGTACTCAAGCGTAGTGTGGATGAAACGGGTTTCCAGAAAGAGTCGTGCAAGTTGTCTATAACCCCTACCTTCAAGGTAGCAAGCTTGGGCAATACACCAATAGGTAACATAACATTCGCACTAGACAGCACAGACTCATCTGTAAACTGCAGAGTCAACTCCAGCATCTCGGTTGCAGGTGGGGGGCTTTGCACCGGGCGCCAGTTTAAAGGCCGATTAACAGTATCTTCCAGTGACCGAGTCAAGTGTTCAATCTCATGCAAGGCCATAATGTCCAACAACAGGCCACAAGCAACAGTGGCGCCAGCGCGAATATGAACATTGATTGAAAAATCGCCATGCTCCCCAGCATCAGCTACATACGATAGTGTTTGGGTTGAAGTCACTGGCTTGCCCTGTGCATCAACACAAAGCGAATGAGTTCAGCACCTGTTCTTACTTGCATCTTTCTTAGTATGCGAGCTCTATGCACTTCAACGGTACGCACACTGATGTTTAATTCAAACGCACTTTCCTTATTGCCCATACCTTTCACTAGATTCTCTAATACATCAGCCTCTCTAGGCGTCAAACTTTCCATTTTGCATTGAAATTCCCCTGAAACTGCATTCAGCGGCTTGTAGGAAACTTCAGTAGAAGCCTCTGGCTCATTGGCTGTTTCTCGCCGTTTATCAGCACGCTTACTCAAAGCTGTATCTACTGCAATTTTCAACACCACAGGGTCTAGAGGTTTTTCAAGCAATGTCACAGCCCCTTTTTTCATGGCCTCCACTGCCAATGGCACATCAGCGTGTCCTGTCATGTAGATAATAGGTAAATCGGGCTGAGATAAATTTACCTTATCGTGCAAATCGAGACCGCTGAGACCGGGCATGCGCACATCAAGCAACATACAAACATCATCATCGTCAGTAAACGAATCTAGTGTGTCGATAACAGCCTCGGCACAATCGAACTGCTGAATGCTATAAAGAGATGATCCAAGCATGAACGCCACTGATTGACGAAAACCATCGTTATCGTCGACAATTAGAATACTGGGCTTGCTCATCATTGATGTACCTCAGGTCGAACAGCCGATGCTTCCATGCGCGCCTCTGGCAGCCGTATGTGTACAGTGCAACCTTGACACTCGTTACGAGTAACCCATAGCTTGCCCTGATGTAATTCAACAAACGAACGGCAAATGTTCAGACCTATTCCCATACCATTGCGTTTGCTGGTCACAAATGGTTTGAACATGCCAGTTAACGATGTGTCGTCCATACCGGGCCCTGTATCTGCGATCTCCACATGAACGCCGTCACTAGAGCGATAAGATAGAACATTTAGCCGGCGCTCACCGTGCTGTATCTCACGTATTGCCTCAATGGCATTGCGACAAAGGTTGACCATGACTTGCTGCAGCAACATACCATCACATGCAACGATCAATGGTGTGTGACCTACATCCAACGTTAGATCAATACGCTCCGATGCAAACACCCAATCGAGGAGCTTCACAGAATCTTGTATCAACACACGAATATCGCGTCTTTCCATGCTGGGTTGCCTAGCTTCTGTAAAATCACGAACTCGCGCGATGATCTGGCTGGCAAATTGCGATTGCCGTATACCAAAGTCCAGAGCGTCTAGTACATCTGTATCAACCTGAGCTTCTGTTTGATCAGCATGACTATCATTGTGATCTTGTAGACGTTCAATACAACCGTGCATCAGATTGACAACAGTTCCGATGGGCTGATTGAGTTCGTGAGCTAAGGTCGTGGCCATTTCGTTAACCGTAAGCGCGCGTGAAGTATTAAACAGCTTGTCACGATCAGCAACGTACTGACGGTAGTAGTTATCTAGCTGCTGCTCCGGCTCTATCTTTAACATGAGATGCGGCCCTTGTTGTCCCACTGAGCGAAGGCAAACATGAGTGCCGCCAGCTGCCTCGTGATCAAACGCATCAGCAGACGAAGGCACTGACAGTCCAATAGCACCGCTTTTGTCTGCTTGATCAGAGGCCAACGAGCTTGGGGCAACAACCGAGCTGGTTTGTATCGAAGGTTGTAGCGTGCAGTGGACAGACACATTGATGTGCGTATCTGCATCTTTAACACTGGTGCCCTGTCCTTCTTCTTGAAAAAATTCCTGCAATGCTTTTTGCAGCTCTGGAATGTCGCTGAGGGAATTCCCAGCGACCAGCCTTTTATCCAAGGATGCACTGGCGGCAGATGTCCAAACTAACTGCAATGTGCGAGTATCTACCAGTAGTGCCACCACACCCTGTTGATCTATAAGATCAAGCAATAGAGCGCTCGATGGCTCACGTGCGACTTTATCTTGATCACTATAATCCATCTGTAAATCAACGCTCATGTTGTTGCTACAGAATTGGGCTGAGTCCACAGCCGTACTTGCCTCACAGCTGTACGCCTTCGTTCGCTATCACTTACATCACCACCGTTTTCGAGGTGACTTGCAGGGACTGATAATTTTAATGCAGGTAAACCCAGAAACGTCACAGGCTTTGGTGAATCGAAACCCAAGTACGCCGCGCAATAGAGAGCCGACGTATTCTCGGGGTGGCAATGCAGGTACAAGCGCGGCACCGACAAAACACGGAATGCGTACTCCACAAGCTCTTGTCCAACCGTACACGCTATACGCTGTCCCCAGGATCCACGATGAAGCCGTGAGCCCAGCTCTATCTGATCAGGGTAATCGGGAACTGGCGTTAAATTAAACCACCCTTGAAGTTGCCAGATCGGTTCGAGCAGGGCATCTACTGCAGCCTCTTGCATCATCTCATAAGCACCTTGCTGTAGAAGTTGTTCGCGGGTATAGCGAACAATTAATCTATCGAATGCCCAAATACCCAACCCCGGGTTTTCACGATAAAACTTGCCCATGCCTTGTGCAAAAATAGAGGCGGTTCGCGAGTCCTGCAAAGAAACATCATCGAGTAGGAAACGAGTTAATAAAGGATCTTTATGGAGATTAGACAGCTCGCTACTATCGCTGGTTTTGAATTGACGTAGTCGAAAATTCTGGTCCAGCAGGCATGGCTGTGCGCCGATGGGTTCAGACAACTGACTCATAGCAACGAGGTACTAAGCGTGACATCTCCCAGACGCTCACTAAGCTTATGCTCCAGCGACAACTTATCCTCGTCTGAACACTCGTCTGGTGTAGATAGATCCACCACCCACGATTGATCGGCAAGCTTTTCCACTGTCACCACAACATTTCCATCAAGCAGGCCAGGCAGCGTGAATTGCCAACGCCTTGCTTCGCTGGTCTTTGCACGCATCTGCATCTCTTCGAGAATTCTGGCTGCAGCTTCATTGAGTGGTAACGCGTTTTGAGTAGCTGTTTTTGATTCCGAAGAAGTGGTGCCGTGAGCCTCGACTGTGCTTTCAACAGTGGATGTCATCAAACCTGTCAAATCACTCGACATTGACAGCTCGCCAGCTTCAGTTCCTGCCTTGCCGCCACTGTCTTCCTGTCGATCCAACGCAGGTAGCTGCTCTTCAAATTCCGACAACTCAGATGCCGACTCCTCTGCCCTGCCCTCATTAGCAGCATGCGCTGTTTGATCGCCTAGCGTATCTTCGAGGGGCAACTCCTCACCTGATGTGCGAACAAACTCGTATTCAGGCACCTCAACTTTTCCTTCAAGATCTGATAGCAGTTTTGAGAAATCTTGCTGATCGGATTGTTGCTCCCACGTATTGCCAGGTGCTTGTGTCGATGTACTGTTATCAGTGACAGAATTACGATTAGCGGTGCGCGCAGAAGTTGCATTGTCTACAGCAGATGTCCAACGCGGTACATTCATAGAGTCACTCCTTTTGACTTAATCACATTGCAGAATTTCGAATAAGGTCCTGACGCTCTGCATCTTCTTTACGGGTTCGGGCACTTTCTTGCGATAGCCTGTTTGCACGAACCTTTTCCAGCAATGTGTCACTCTTGTATTTAAGTGATTTGCACAGTTTACGAGCTTCAGCTACTTTTTGAGCCTGAACCTTGTGCTCGTCGTGCGTCATATCAAGGTAATAGCGTTCGCGCTCGGTATCATAGATAATCCAGTAACGCTGCTTGAGCCCGATCTGGTAGTTAGCTGTATTAGCTGTATTAGCTGTATTAGCTGTATTAGCTGTATTAGCTGTATTAGCTGTATTAGCTGTATTAGCTGTATTAGC
>JALZWO010000003.1 GCA_023300375.1 Granulosicoccus sp.
CGGCCCACAGCGGTCAGAATTTCTGCGAGCGATAAGAGATAGAAGATGGGGATACGTAAACTTGTTGTTATCGATCTAACTTCTGCAGATACCGATTTGTTCGAATCATATGAACGAAAAGTCATGCCGCTACTTGGGAAGTACGAAGCAAAACTGGAGTTATGTGTTCGTTCTGTTGATGGAACTGCTGAGACACACGTCCTGTACTTCCCGGATATTCAGCGCTTCGACGGATTTCTTTCTGACCCTATTAGAACCGCTCTGAAAGACGATTGGAAACGCACGGGCGTGATATCTACAATCTCAGATGTTGGGCAAATTGACTATATTTGACACATAGAGATTTGCTAAAGCAGCAAACAGACACCGGCTGCACGTTTTCATTAGTGCAATCGCAAGTAGCAAACCTTTTTTACCTCGACAACGAAGACTTGCCAGTAATGCCTGATTCGCTAGCGCATACTATTCAAATTATGTGGCCGTTGTTCGGTGTAGGGTATTAATACCACCTGCGAATTTTTTAAAGCAACTAAACTATTGAATTTCGTGTAAGGAAAATTCTAATGAGAAAAACGAGTATAGTAAGCTGGGTATTATCGACAAGTTGTCTGAATTTTGGTGATTGGCGTCAACGCACAATATTTTTATTGTTAGCTGTATTCTCTCTTGGACATGCGAGCACCGTCTTTGCTGTTGAGCCTCCCCAGAATATTAGGATTGAAGGAAACGTTCTTCAGTGGGATGAGGTGGAGGATGCGGTTAACTACAATGTTTACTTTTTAGAAGGCCCAGTTGTAGACACTACTCAATCACCGCGTTATGTCGATACAGTGAACTTCGGTTTGGAATTCAACCTTAACCCAACATCAGACGGCTTCTACACGGTTGTTACTGTTGCCGTTGGTGACAATGGACTCGAGTTCTCTGATGTTGCTGAAGGCATGGTGCTTCCTTTCACAGGATCAAGTGAAAACACAACGACTGTGACGGTTAACAACCGTCTTGAGATTCTCTCGGTACGTTGCGATAACGTGGTGGCAGGTGGCTCTTGCCAGAGCCAGTGTCCTTTAGCTGTAGGCGTTAGAAACATTCCTACTGGGGGCGCCTGTAGAGCCGATGCTGGCGTCGTATTACATCAACGTGCCCTGAACGACGGTTTTGCGTGCATCAGCCAGAACGATACATCTTTCGTGGAAGTGGATGTTTATTGCCTGGATGCTAGCAGGTTGTGATGGTTTAGTTAAAGGTTGTGCTTTGGCGATAGCTGGTTGTGTTCGATCAATGTAATGGCTGTGAAATCTTGGGTGGTGGGAGGCTAAAAATTTATGTGGTTTTTGGTTTGCTTTGGGTGCCTCCAGCAATTCGTTGTACTTTCATGCGAGCGATGACCAGTTGGGCTTACAGCCAATAGCCGCGGTTCAGACTTGGCATGTCGATGATTTCAAAAATTGATTTCGTCGGCACAATAGTCAACTGCATGTCCCGCTATGAGCACGCGATCGTTATTGTCAATCGTACATGCTAGATCCCCACCTCGCCGGGATATCTTGCGCGCTACCATGCTTTTTTTGTCTAGCATTTTTGACCAATAAGGAGTTAACAAGCAATGTGCTGATCCTGTTACCGGGTCCTCGTCAATTCCAAAGTTTGGTGCGAAATATCTGGATACAAAATCAAATGAAGTTCCCGGTGCCGTGACAATTACACCTCGGCTGACCAAGTTTCTAAATTTAGCAAAATCAGGATTTAAAGCAGAAACACTTTTTCTGTGGAAAATACAGCAGCATAGTCAATTTGGTCGGGAGAGTAGCGCCCGAATAGAACAGATTCAGGTATTTCGCCAAGTGCTTCGCCGACTGCGTTTTTGTAATTACATTCCACGATAGGTATAGAGGGAAAAGACATTGACAAAGAGCCATCATCGAGGCGTTCTACAGTCAGTGTTCCTGATCCTGCCCTGGCCCTCAGCGGACACTAAAATCCATCTCAATCTTTTAACGGCCAAGTTAATTCTGGGCCGGTTCGAAAAAAAGATGCATTGCTAGTAAAGGTGCTTTGAGGAATGAGGCGAATCATTCGACTTTCCCGGTCTTCAACACGAGCAATATTTTCGATGAACCAATTGTTCCAAGACGCTTCATTGTTGCCTAGGTATTTTGACAGTAATCGCCTAAACCGATCTGTGTAGCTAACTTCTATTGTCGCATTGCGCCGGAACCCAAGGTGGAGCAGGATGCCTTTTTCGTTATCAAAGTGAACGATCTCTACAGCACATTGAGGATTTTCCTCCAGACGTAGAACTGAACTACCACCTTCGGTTCCAAGTAACCAAAGTGTTTCGTCCTCCCATAAAAACCACACTGGCGCATTGCGAGGGTCATTGCAATTTATTCGAAACATACGAACGAAAAATCATTCCGTTATTGAGTAAGTACGATGGCGCCCTAGAGTTAAGTGTTCGTTCAATTGACGGTACTACCGAAACACACGTAGTGTATTTTTTCCGACAGCATGCGCTTCCAAGAATTTCTTGCTGATCCAATACGAACCGCATTGAAAGACGAATTACAGCGCACAGGTGCGGTATCTGCAATTTCAGATGTTGTGAAAATTGATTACCTTTAGCCTATCTCTCAAAACTAAGGCAAGCATGAGCCCCAATGAATTTTGAAACACGAGTCTTTTTATTTAGTAAGCCCAAACCTTAAGCTCGCATAAATTTTGTCTGCGAAGCTAAAAAGGCATTAATCCTCTCACAAGCATCATCTAGGTCTGGCGCGTCAACCTGATATTCTTCATTAACTGGAATCATGCCCAGCGAGGTTACCAGCACGATCCTTGTGTTATGCACAACGTGTCTATTACTGCAGCCAGCATATTCAATTTTGGCAGAATGGATTTGCGATACAGGTATTGATGTTTCGTGCTTTCTGCCAAATCGGTAGTGGCGTAGCCAGCAACGGTTTTCGTCCAGTCGTAAGGTGAGTGAGGTTTGTTTCAGGGTACACAAAACCTGGCTGAGTAAAACGCAAAGTATTGCACAGAAGGCAAGATGCTCCTCGGGTGGAATAAATTCGGCAAAAGCTCTGATTCCATACAGACTGCCAAACAGGCTGGCGGCGGCAAACCAGATAATAGTGCCGGTTGGAATAGATGAATTCAGTTTCAGCTCGGTTAGATATTGTTTGCAACGCATGGCGCTGATCTACATGATGACTGTTTGATCTGTTGTGCAGCAGGGTTTGTGCCGGAGCTCTGTGCAGGACTGCGTGAAACTAACCCATTAACTCCAGTGTTTGCCAAACAACTCCCAATATCCGCTTTGTGTCTAATCGGTTACCATGGAATTCCGGTTCCAACTACATAGGCTCAGCATGACAAAGGTTTCTTTTCTCGGTCTTGGTGTTATGGGTTATCCCATGGCTAGTTACCTAACCAAGGCGGGTCATAGCGTTACCGTGTACAACCGCACTGCCAGTAAGGCTGAAGGCTGGGTTGCAAAATTCGGTGGAGAAGTAGCTAAGACGCCTGCTGAAGCTGGCAAAGGTGCCGATTTCGTTGTGGCGTGTGTAGGCAATGATGACGATCTACGCTCAGTGGTGCTAGGTGATTCTGGTGCGTTTTCAACCATGTCCAAGGACAGCGTATTCATTGATCACACTACTGCTTCTGCAGTGGTTGCGCGTGAGCTTGCCGAAATAGGTAGTGCTAAGGGCATTGGTTTTGTTGATGCTCCCGTGTCAGGCGGGCAGGCTGGAGCCGAGGGTGGTCAGCTGGCTATCATGTGTGGTGGCAGTCAGCCTGATTACGATGCGGCTCTGCCAATCATGGACTGCTATGCAAAAGCGGTGGAGCGATTTGGCGATGTGGGTATGGGGCAGGTGACTAAAATGTGCAATCAGATCTGTATTGCTGGACTAGTGCAAGGTATGTCAGAGGCTATTAACTTTGCCGAAAAATCAGGTCTTGATGCCAAACAAATGGCTGGCTTGGTGGCTAAAGGTGCAGGTGGTTCATGGCAGCTCAGTAACCGAGCAGAGACGATGGTCGATGGCAAGTTCGATTACGGTTTTGCGGTTGACTGGATGCGCAAAGATTTGGGTATAGCGTTGGATGAGGC
>JALZWO010000004.1 GCA_023300375.1 Granulosicoccus sp.
AGCTTAGCCGGCACACCCACGTTATCCAATGGGCAGCCAGCCAAGCCTTTTGTAACGGAACTGTTGCTAAAGTAACTACTCGTCAGCGTCGTCTTTAGTCGCTGTAGGCACTTCTGGAGATGGTGCTTCTGCATCATCATCAACCTCAACCTCAACTCTTGGTGCATTCACCGCAGCAACTTGACGATCGGAATCGTCGCCTGCTTCGTTGAGATCTACTACACGCACACCTTCTGGCATCTTCAAGCTTGATAGGTGCACGGAATCTCCAATGCCGAGACTCTCCATATCAACTTCGATGTTCTCAGGGATGTTACGAGGCAGACACGCAACCAGCACTTCGTTCTCGCTGTGGATGATGATGCCGCCAGCCTTTGCGCCTGCACATGATTCTTCATTGATGTAATGCAACGGCACACTCACCTGCAGTTCTGCACCCGCCACAACACGCATGAAATCGACGTGCAAGATCTGTTGCTTGAAAGGATGACGCTGTACATCTTTCAAAATGGATCGTGCGGGCTCTTCACCATCCACACTAACTTGCAATAGCTGTGAATAAAACGCCTCGTTTTCGAGATGCTTAAATACTTCATTGGCCTTCATTTGAATGGCCTGCGGCTCCTTTCCGTCACCATAGATGATAGCTGGAACCAAATTTTCACGACGCAGGCGGCGGCTCGCACCTTTCCCAAAAACGCTGCGCGACGTGGCATTGACTTTAATATCGTCAGACATGTCGATAATCTCCGTAGATAGTGTTACCCGAATTGGCACACCCTGATCTGCCCGCGACCTGGCAGAGCCGGCAAAGTATATCAGACAAGAGGGCGTCAGAGCCCTTAGTCAATAAGGTTTGTTTGGTAGAAATCGGTAGGTGGTAGGCGATTTTGCCGAATACGAGAGCCTACTAGTCCATGTAGACCGAGCTGACCGACTCATCTTCGTGGATTCGGCGAATGGTCTCGCCCAATAAATCAGCAACCGAAAGCTGCCGAATCCTGTCGCAAGCTACAGCTGCAGCTGACAACGGAATGGTGTCGGTAACCACCAGCTCGTCGAGTACGGATGCATTGATATTATCAATAGCACGACCGGAGAGCACTGGATGCGTTGCCAGAGCAACCACTTTACGAGCGCCGTGTTCTTTGAGTGCTTCAGCCGCTTTGCACAAGGTACCTGCCGTATCAACCATATCGTCGATGATCACGCAGGTTCGATCTGCCACCTCACCAATAATGTGCATGACCTGCGCCTCATTGGCTTGAGGACGACGCTTATCGATGATCGCTAGATCTGCATCGTCGAGCTGCTTGGCCACAGCGCGAGCACGCACTACACCACCCACATCAGGCGATACCACCACAAGGTTATCGTACTTGCTGCGCCAGATATCTAGCAATAACAAGGGTGATGCGTAAACGTTGTCAACTGGGATATCGAAAAATCCCTGAATTTGCTCGGCATGCACATCTACCGTAAGTACACGATCAACTCCCGCAACGCTCATCATATTGGCGACCAGCTTGGCTGTTATGGGAACTCTGGCTGATCGAACTCTTCTGTCTTGGCGTGCGTAACCGTAGTAAGGAACAACAGCTGTGATACGTTCTGCCGATGAGCGGTGCATGGCGTCAACCATGACCAGTAGATCCATCAGATTGTCGTTAGTTGGCTCGCAAACCGGTTGAATGATGAACACATCGCCACCGCGAACGTTCTCAAGTATCTCCACGGATGTTTCGCCATCGCTAAACCTGCTCAATTGCAGTTTGCCAATGGGTTGTTGGAGATAGGCTGCGATGTTTTGCGTCAATCGCGGGTTGGCGTTGCCGCCGAAAATCATTAGCTTGCGATCTTGCATGAGTAACCTTGCTTGCAGCTGGGAGGCCACCGCGTCCTCACCCACCTGTCGTACGGCTCAGTTGGGCAATGCCTGGTGCACCAGTGGATCGCTTGTGAGTTGTGAAACCACATAAATATGGCTGGGCCGGGAGGATTCGAACCTCCGAATGCCGGGATCAAAACCCGGTGCCTTAACCGCTTGGCGACGGCCCAACAAATGTGTAGATCAACAACGTGCGGCGAATTGTACTCTAGTAAAAACGAAAAAAGTTGTCTGATCTGAAAAAGCTAACCAGAAAAATCATAAAGAGGCGATGCATTGCGTCCTTTGACCACAAAACCGGAAAGACCGTCTGGTAATTGGTCGCACAAAGCCTGCGCTTTCTCTTCCGTTTCGAATGCACAAAACACACAACTCCCCGTGCCACTCATCTTTGCACGGTAGCCACGGTAGTTGGTACGCAACCATTCAAGAGCCACGCCAATGTTGGGGTGACGAGCAACCGCTACACGCTCAAACACGTTACCACTGCGTCCGTCCATGAAATCGCGGATCGTAATTGGGCTTGTATTTCGCACCAACTCTGGGGCGTTGAAAAGCTCTTCTGTTGATGCCTGGCAATTCGGGTTAACAATGAGGTACCAAGGTTCTGCAGGAGCAACAGGCGTGAGTTTGTCACCGATGCCTTCCGCCCAACTGGATTGTCCGTAGACAAACACAGGGACATCCGCACTTACAGACACGCCTATCTCTGCCAGCTCTTTGATGCTGAGGCCAAGACGCCAGAATTCATTGAGAGCTACAAGTGTAGTAGCAGCATCCGAGCTCCCACCACCAAGACCGCCCCCGGTTGGTATGACCTTGTCGAGAGTGATATCGGTGCCTGCTCGAGTGCCCGAATGTGCCTGCAGTGCACGCGCTGCTCTAACGACCAGATTATTCTCTGGAGGCACCTCATCGAATTTCGACTTGAGATGCACTTCGTTATCTTCGCGCACAGAAAACTGTAGGACGTCACACATGTCTACAAACTGATAAACAGTTTGTAGTGTGTGATAACCGTCACTACGCCTACCTGTCACATGCAGGAAAAGATTAATTTTGGCCGGAGCCAACCATTTCGTGGTCAACGTTATCCCTGTGGTTTCGCTAAATCATTTGCGATTCGACAGCATTGTACCGCTACCGAGACGGAATCGCCAGTCGCTTGTTGGATTGCGTCTCTTCAGGCTCAATCTTTGGTTCATCCTGTGTTGAAATACTCATCCAATCCTTGAGTACAAGACGCACTGAATAGTCACCACCCGACGCCACTATCAGTGACGGCAATCGATAACCATCCACCACGGAGTAGCGTAAGAAGCTCGCTTCCCATCGAGTTCCCTGTTGATCGCGATACCTCAAAGATGCCAACTTACCCTGCTCGTCTCGTGACACAGAGGTGCCTTCACCCGGCAGCCCTATGACCCATTGCTGAAGTTGCTCAAAGGGCACAGGCGCTCCAAGTCCCAAGCCCTGTTGCAGCACGGTATCTATTGAATTCCCTTGCGCAACTACTCTGCCAGATCGCGTGAGTACCGCTTGAGCATCACTATATTCAAGCTTAAGATTACCAAGGCCTAACGGACCGGATAAACCAACATTCAGTTCACCATCGCGTTGTTGCCACTTGACTCGCGCCGATTGGGTTTCATCGTCTGTCCAGATCCCTAATCCTGCACGAAAGCTGAAATCGTCAAATGTGGCAAGGTAAGCCTCGCGTGCCTCCAGACTTTTTGCAGGCAACGAGGGTTGTGATGCACAACTTGACAATACAAACCCGGAACAAAGCAATGCGAGCGGCAACCTCACGCGTGCCATTACTTATTCAATTCGCTTTGAATCTCAAGCAAACGCTCATCATCTGAATGCTCAAGTAGTGCTGCCTCAACCAATTCTTTTGCCTGCTCGCTCTGCCCCGCACCCATTAAGGCTTCTGCCAAATGCGCCACCACCTCCGGATCCGGGAACACCGCGTAGGCTTGCTGCAGTAGTTCTATCGCCTCATCAAAACGCCCCTGCCGGAAACGCAACCAGCCAAGACTGTCCATAATTGCTGGATCGGCGGGTAATAATTCAGTAGCCTTACCCAGCAGCTTCTCAGCACGCTCAAGTTCTATGTTCTCATCCGCAAAATGATAACCAAGCGCGTTCAGTGCATGCGCGTTCTCTGGAGTCAGTACGATGAGTCGCTCCAAGTCGGTGACCATGGTGCTTGGATCACCAGCGGCAAACGCGGCTAGAGCACGTGAGTAAAGCAAGCTGGAATCCTCAGGGAACATTTCCAAACCATTCGTTAACACCTCTACAGCCGAGGCATGCTGATCATCGTTTTGTAGCATGCGGCTTTCAACTGCAATGATACGAGGCTGTAACTCTCGATTTTCAACAATCGCCGTCAAGTCGTTTAACCGCGAGCGGCCCTCGCCTAGCTCACCAGCGATAGCCGTGAGCTCTGCGGCACGAAGTCTCGAATTGAAGAACAACTCACCATTGCCCACAGCATCATAAAATTCGATAGCCGTTGAGTATTCAAGCTGCTGATCATTGATTCGACCCAGATTAAAATTAGCCTGATCGGCGTATTCGCCGGTGATCAGCAGATCAGCAAAAAAGCCTTCTGCTTGATCAAATTGCTCTGCTTCCATGGCTAACACCGCAATATTCAATCTGATTTGAGCATCGTCTGTTGATTCGGAATATGCCTGTTGCAGCTCGACGCCAACCTCATCAAATCGACCACTTTGAACCAGTATTTGCACATACCCCAAACGAAGTTGAGTGTTGTCTGGGTTTTTGTCTACCGCTGCCTTAAGCAAAGCCAAGCCTTTTTCCAGCTCGTCAGTACTTGCCAGAATATGGGTTCGAAGCAACAGCGCATCGATATTGTTAGGCGATCGCTCTACAGCTGTTTCCACAGCAGCGAGTGCTGATGCGCTGTCATTATTGACAATATGAGCACGGGTGAGTCCGATCAGGGCCTCGGGCTCATTCGGGTAAGCTTCGCCGAGCCGCTGCATAATAGCGACAGACACCGAAGCATTGCTACCCTCCTGCAAATCGAACTGAATGTCGCGAAGCGTTTGCCCTTTATTGGCGCTGGCGTCCATGGCATCCTTGTACAGAATAAACGCAGGCTCGACTTTACCTTGACGTAATAATGCTCGAGCTAACAACCCTGGAGCTTGTTTATTACTTGGATCGAGCGCAATCCATCGTTGCGCCATGCGTTCAGCCTCACTCCACTGGCGACCATACATCGCTAAGCGAGCCGCTTGTTCTGGTACGCGAGCATCAGCAGTGCGCTCGGCGGCTAGCAAGTAACCCTCTAGTGCAACGTCCAATTGGCCTCGCTGGATCGCCAAATCAGCAATCATTAGTTCAAACATGAGTTGCGAACTCATGTCAGATTGCACGACTGTATCCTGCCCCAAGCTGCTTTGCGCAAGCGCCTCACCAGTCCCCAACGGCATGGTGCTGCAGCCCAGAAGAATCACCGGCATGAGTGCCGATAGTGATTTATGGATGAATGCCTTCGTGTCTGTACGCCGAAACATGTACTCTCCTGATAGGGTTGGTGAAGCCAACACCCAAGTATACGAATAGAATGCGCTAAATCAATGTGCTAAGTGATCGTTATTAGTGCCTTTTTTGCTAGAATTGAACTATGCCCATCCTCGCCTTAGGCCTCAACCACCATACCGCACCCGTTAGAATACGAGAGCGTGCCGCTATTGGCGAAGGCCAACTAGGTCACGCTTTGAAAGCCTTACGCACGGTAAGACCCGTAAAAGAGGCCGCCATCATCTCAACATGCAACCGCACTGAGTTTTACTGCGGCATGCACGAGCAAGATATTGAGCCTGTTGTGCACTGGATGCACCGATATTTCGATTTGCAGGATAACGGCTTTGAGCCGTATTTGTTTCACCATGCCGATCGCGAAGCTGTGCGCCACCTCATGCGAGTATGCAGCGGACTAGACTCTCTCGTACTGGGAGAGCCTCAGATACTGGGCCAGATCAAGCGAGCTTATCGCGATGCCAATGAGCACGGCATGTTGGGCAGTGAACTCTCCCCTTTATTTGAAACCGCGTTTTCAGTTGCTAAAAAAGTCCGCACGGATACCGCTATTGGCAACAGCCCAGTATCTGTGGCTTTCGCAGCTGTCAGCTTGTCACGCCAGATTTTTGAAGATTTAAGTCAACAGAGCGCACTGCTTATTGGCGCTGGTGAAACTATTCAGTTGGCTGCGCGCCATTTAAAAAGCGCAGGTATTGGCACGATCCGCATTGCCAACCGCACTATCGAGAATGCCGCGGCACTAGCAACGGAAGTGGGTGGGCAAGCCATTGGTATTAAAGATATCCCCGATTCTTTGCCAGATGCCGACATCATCATTAGCTCCACGGGTTCCACATTGCCCATTCTTGGCAAAGGTGCCGTGCAAAAGGCCCTAAGAAAGAGACGCTACCGCTCACAGCTGATTGTTGACATCGCCGTTCCACGCGATGTGGAAGCTGAGGTCGCCGATCTAGATGGCGTTTTCTTATACACCGTTGATGACCTGCAAAGCGTGATCGATGATAATCGCCAATCACGCGTTGAGGCGGCAACTGAGGCTGAAGACATTGTCGTAGAGCAAGTTGATGTGTTCATGCGCAAGGTGCAGGCACTGGACGCAAACGACACCATCCGCGCTTACCGCAACAACGTTCAACAAATTAAAGATATTGCGCTCGCAAAATCTCTCAAACAATTGCAATCCGGTCAGAACCCTGAAGACGTGTTGAATCAACTGGCGTACACATTGAGCAATAAAATAATGCACACACCCACGGCTAAACTGCGTGAGGCCGCCGCTGCCGGTAACACCCATGTCATCGACACCGCCCGCATCCTACTCGATTTGCCGCAAGAGAAATCATGAAAGCCTCCATCCAGTCGAAGCTGGAAAGCGTCTCAGAGCGCCACGAGGAAATCGCTGCCCTACTTGGCGACCCTGACACTATAAATAACCAAAACCGCTTCCGAGAGTTGTCCAAAGAGTACGCTCAGCTGGAGCCTATCGTAACAACCTTCGCCAACTATCAGCAAACTGAGAGCGACTTGGCAAGCGCGAAAGAGATGTCCAGCGACAGCGACGCTGAGATGCGCGCTATGGCCAATGATGAATTGCCCGGTCTGAATGAAAGCTTGCAGCGCACAGAACTAGAACTACAAACCTTACTACTGCCTCGGGATCCGCGCGATGAGAACAATGCGTATCTGGAAATTCGTGCCGGTACCGGTGGCGATGAGGCGGCTATTTTCGCGGGTGACCTTCTTCGAATGTACCTGCGGTATGCGGAACTGAACAATTGGCGCAGTGAGATTATTAGCGAACGCGCGGGGGATCACGGTGGCTACAAAGAAGTCATTTGCCGCCTCTCCGGCGAGAGCGTATTTTCCCGGCTAAAATTTGAATCTGGCGCACATCGCGTGCAACGTGTTCCTGAAACTGAAAGCCAAGGTCGTGTTCACACCTCTGCGGCAACCGTTGCCATACTGCCCGAAGTTGATCAGGTAGAAGCGATCAACATCAATGCGGCAGACGTTAAACTAGACACTTTTCGTGCATCGGGTGCTGGTGGTCAGCACGTTAACAAAACTGACTCGGCAGTTCGACTCACTCACCTACCCACAGGCGTGGTCGTTGAGTGTCAGGACGAGCGCTCACAACACAAGAACAGAGCTAAAGCCATGGCATTGCTGCAAGCCCGTTTGCTCAATGCTGAACAGTCCAAGCAACACGATGCAGAATCAGAATCACGTCGCTTACAAGTGGGTTCAGGGGATAGATCGGAACGCATCAGAACCTACAACTTTCCACAGGGCAGACTCACTGATCATCGAATCAATCTGACCCTGTACAAGCTTGACGACATCATGGCAGGCTCTCTGGGTGACATCATAAATCCCCTCATTGCCGAACATCAGGCTGACTTGTTAGCAGAATTTGGCGACTAATATTTATACCGTTGCGCAGTGGCTCTCCGAGGCGGTCGCCACTCTTTTACACCATGACATCACTGACTCACCACAGCT
>JALZWO010000005.1 GCA_023300375.1 Granulosicoccus sp.
AAACCTGATAGTGGTGGAGCTACGCGGGATCGAACCGCGGACCTCTTGCATGCCATGCAAGCGCTCTCCCAGCTGAGCTATAGCCCCACATCAGGCGCGAAGAATACGGCGCATACGTGTGGCTGTCAAGCCGTAATGGGAAATATCTTAATGTTTGAGGAGATAGACCTGCCTTGCCCATCTGAAATAGCATTTTCCAACTCAGTGCAACGCAGCTCCTTCGGTTTGGCATAACATCAAAGCATTCAAACTATTCGATGTTAATGTCATGGCTTTACCAATGGGTTCTATCGTCACTGTCTGCATGGCTATGGGCGTTGTGTTTGCCAACCGGCTTCCTGCCGGGGCTTTGAACACCCGAACGCCGCGCGTTTTGTTAAAAATCGTGGGCTCGGTGTGCTTGGCTGCAGGTTTATGGAATGTGCTCTGGTTTGCTTCTCGCCACATCACGCAATTCTGGGGTCAGATGGCGTTAGGCTCTGGCTTGGTGTTGTGCGCTGTTGGCTTGCTAATGGTGTTGCCTCCACAGCGGGTACCGCAGTCACTAGAGGCAGGCCGGCCCTTTTTAGTTCTTCTGCTTGCCTGCTTCGCAGGGTTTTACGGTTGGACTATCTACAACTTGTAAGGCTGTAAGCGGCCTTGGTTAACACCAAGGCCCGAATACCAAAACTCAGTACCCATTACGCCGTTCGCGCAGCTCGGCAAAAACAGCAACCTCATCAGCCCCTTCCATTCCTAACGCTTTAAGAATTCCAGCATCACGTGTGCGCAGGAATGGATTGGTTTGTTGCTCTAAAGACAACAGGCTTGGCACTGTAGGTTCGCCTTGCTCGCGTAGCTTCCCGACTTCGGTAGCTCGCTGAGCCAACACCTTGTTATCTGGGTCTACAGCCGTTGCAAACTTAGCATTAGTGGCTGTGTACTCATGGGCACAGTACACAAGGGTATCCCCAGGTAGTGCATTGAGCTTGGCAACACTTGCCAGCATCATCGCCGCATCACCTTCAAACAAACGACCACAGCCCATGCTGAATAAGGTGTCACCCGTGAACACTAACTTGTCGTCACTGAAGTAGAAGTTGATCATGTCGGTGGTATGGCCCGGTGTATGAATGGCCTTCACCTGCCTGCCAGCAAACTCAAAGGTATGGTTATCGTCAACATGTTGATCAATGCCTTTGATGGCGCTTGAGCGCTGCACTGGACCTATGACCGCGCATCCGGTTGCCTGTTTGATATCCATCAAGCCCGCGGTGTGATCACTGTGATGATGCGTGATCAGAAGATGGGACAGCTGCCAACCCTTATCGTTTAAGGCCGCCAAGGTAGCTTTAGCATCGCCTGCATCTATGCAGGCAGTTTGCCCAGAATCCGCGTCGTGTACCAAGACGCCGTAGTTATCAGAGCCGTAGGGAAATTGATGGCAAACAAGTGAACTCATGGTTTATCTCAGGTTTTTCTCGGGTTGAACGAAGGTGAAACAGACAAGTTAAAGCGATGACTACCTTGCCGCAGAGCATCCAGCCGCATCAGGCGTGCCCGATACATAGCGCAAGATTTCTACCACCTGCTCTGGTGTTTGTGCCCAACCCATTGATGCAGCATCTACCTCTTTTAACGGGTGAATGATGTCATCGTCGTGCAATGTGATGTAAGGCTTTCCCAATGCCGCGCAATAGCCTGCATCAAAGGCGGCATTCCATTGTTTATATTGGCTGCCAAAACGTATGACCGCCACATCGCACTGCTGAATTTGCGTGCGTGTACGAATGCCGTTCACCTTACTTGACTGGTGATCGCGCCAAAACCCTTCAGTGGCCTGCCCCAGAATATCGCCAGCGGCATCGCTTGCTCCGTGATTAGTGACAGCAGATGTAAATTGCAGCGGCAAACCTGCGCTTTTTGAGGCCTCCATAATGCGCTCGCGCCAATCAGTGTGAATTTCGCCGGAAAGATAAATCGTCCAATTGCTTTGCATGTTGTTACTCTTCAACTTAAGTGTTTTAAATTTCAAATAGCCTAACAGAGACCACACCCATGTTTGACACATTGCAGACCCAACTGCAACTGTCGGGCAGCACACTACTGCTGGCAACCTTCGTGGTGATACTCGCTGGCATGGTCAGGGGCTTCTCAGGCTTTGGCCTATCAGCACTGGTTATGGCAAGCCTTGCGCTATTGGTACCGCCGCTTGCCCTTATCCCTGTTTGTTACGTTCTTGAAGCCACGGCGAGCCTGCTTATGGCACGTGGTGGTTTACGCGATGCCAATCGCCGTATTGCGTTTGGCTTGGCTATCGGTAGCGCCGTTGGCTTGCCTATCGGATTAGCCGCAACACATGCACTTGCGCCTTCGGTGTCCAGTGCAATTGCATTGGTCTTGATTTTAACGCTTGCCACCTTACAGTTACTTAAATTGAACCCCATTGCACTGGGCACCAAACGCGGCGTATACATCGCTGGATTTTGTGCGGGTATTGCCACGGGCCTTGCCAGCATCGGCGGTATGATCGTGGCGCTCTATGTTTTGTCACTAAAAAACATGCCCACACGAGAAATTCGGGGTTCGCTGGTGCTGTTCTTACTTATCGGCACGCTAACCGGCGCATTCTGGCTGTTAAGCTCTGGCACACTTGATATGCTAGCCGTTAAAAGAGGTATCACGTTTGCTCCATTGGCCGCTATTGGTGTTCTCATGGGCACTTGGCTATTTCGCCCGTCATTAGAGCGTTTTTATAAGACGTTTTGTCTTGCACTGCTGATAGGCTTAGCAGCATTCGGACTGCTTCGGCTAACTCTTACGTAGCGTAATAAACACTCTACACGAGTCATTGCACACAAAATATAAGAGGACAACTCATGGGTTTATTGGTTGACGGACAGTGGCAAGACCAGTGGTACGACACGGACTCCACCGGCGGACACTTTAAAAGAACTGAAGCGGGTTTTAGAAGCTGGATTACCGCTGACGGCACAGCCGGGCCAAGCGGCGATGCAGGGTTCAAAGCTGAACCAGGCAGGTATCATCTTTATGCAAGCTACGCCTGCCCTTGGGTGCATCGTGTTCTGATTTATCGTGCGCTCAAAGGCCTGGAATCTATGATCAGCATGTCGTTTGTGCATTGGTACATGACTGAAAACGGCTGGACTTTCGCCCCTGACGATAACGGCATTGTGGGCGACACTTTGCACCACAAAGAGCTAATGCACCAAATCTATACCTTAGCCGATAGCAATTTCACTGGCCGTGTCACCGTGCCTGTTATTTGGGATACACAAACAAACACCATCGTATCGAACGAGTCTTCCGAGATTATCCGCATGCTCAACAGCGCTTTTGATGATATCGGTGCCACACCAGGAGACTACTACCCACAAGCCCAACAGCAGGCAATTGATGACATCAACGAGCGTGTTTATCACACAGTGAACAACGGGGTTTACAAGAGCGGGTTTGCAACCACGCAAACTGCTTATGATGAAGCTGTGAAGCCGCTGTTCGACACCTTGGACTGGCTTGAGAAAAAACTAGAGACTCAGCGATTTTTATGTGGCTCTGAACCACTGGAAGCTGATTGGCGTTTACTACCCACGCTACTGCGCTTTGATCCTGTTTATCACGGTCACTTCAAATGCAACTTGAAGCAATTGCGCGACTACAAAAATCTATGGGCGTACACACGCGACTTGTATCAGTGGCCAGGCATTGCACAAACCTGCAACTTCGAGCACGCCAAAAGACATTATCTGGAGAGCCATGAAACCATTAATCCGCACCGTATCGTACCCATAGGGCCGTCGATAGATTTTAATGAGGCACACACTCGCCACCTTCTTTAGATCAGTGGAACCAAAAGATATGCAAGAACTAAAAGGACAATGTGCCATCATCACCGGCGCAAGTCGGGGTATCGGAGCAGCTGCCGCACGAAACATGGCAGCCAACGGTATGAACGTGGTGCTAGCAGCTCGATCATTGGGCGATTGTGAAGCAATTGCTGCGCAAATTAAGGCTGATGGTGGGAATGCCATTGCTCTGGCTTGTGATGTCACTGACTATGCGCAGGTGCAGCAGGTGGTCGATACCACTCTAGAGCACTTTGGCCAACTCGATGTTCTGGTCAATAACGCAGGCACCATTGACCCTATTGCTTTGCTTGCCGATTCAGACCCGGAAAGTTGGTCGCGTGTTGTGGATATCAATTTGAAAGGTGTGTACTTCGGTATTCGAGCCGCTTTGCCGGTTATGCAAAAGCAACAGCGCGGCGTCATCATCAACATTAGCTCTGGAGCCGCCAGCAATGCGCTTGATGGTTGGAGCCACTACTGCGCCACTAAGGCTGGCGTATTGTCGCTGACCAAATGCGTGCATAAAGAGTACGCGGATTCCGGCATACGATGCATTGGCATGAGCCCGGGCACTGTTGCCACTGACATGCAAGTATCTATTAAAAAATCAGGCATAAACGCCGTCAGTCAGATGGATTTCTCAGAGCACATTCCACCTGAATGGCCTGCAAAAGCCATCACCTATCTGTGCACTGCGGATGCCACTGAATTCTCAGGGACTGACTTCTCCATCAAAACAGATGAAGGTCGCCGACGAGTCGGGCTCATTAGCTAATGGCTTACCGCTGGGTCCTGTCATTGATTAGGCAGGCGCTGCTTGGCACACAGCTATGGCTTTGTTCAATCGCGCCAGAACATCATCCTTTTTAATCAATGCAATGGTGTCCGCCATGGATGGCGATTGCGTACCACCTGTGACAGCAAGCCTCAGAGGCTGGCCCAATTTGCCAAACCCTATGCCCAATGCTTCTGCACACGCGTCTAGTGCTGCTTGAATAGCCAGTGCATCCCAACCTCCTAACGCGTCGAGACGTTGTGCAGCGTTTTGTAGGATATCTGCAGAGGCATTTTTAAATTGTTTTTTCGCAGCCTTCTCATCATAGGCTTGCGGCGCTTCGTAAAAATAGCGCGCCGACTCTGCCATCTCGACCAGTGTTTTTGCACGATCATTCAACAACAGACCAACCTCGCCCAATGGATAACCTTCGCTAGTGGCGATGCTCAATGAATCCATGTAAGGCTGAAGCGCTAATCCGAGATGCTCAGCGTTGGCGTTCTGGAAATATTGCTGATTAACCCATTCCAGTTTTTTGTTGTCAAACACCGAGCCGGAACGGTTTACCGCTTCGAGAGTGAAAAGCTTGCGCATCTCGTCGCTAGTAAAAAGCTCTTGATCTTGATGTGACCAGCCCAAGCGAACAAGGTAATTGAGTAAAGCTTCTGGTAAAAAACCTTCCGCCTCGTACTGCATGACACTCACCGCGCCATGTCGCTTGGACATCCGCTTGCCGTCTTCGCCGAGGATCATAGGCAAGTGGGCGTAAATAGGCCTCTTCGCACCTAAGGCCTCGAGAATATTGATTTGCCGAGGCGTATTGTTGATGTGATCATCGCCACGGATCACATGGCTGATTTCCATATCCATATCGTCCACCACCACCGTCAGGTTATACGTGGGCGTGCCATCGGAGCGCATGATGACTAGATCATCAAGCTCGGCGTTATCAATCACGATATCGCCTTTCACCGCATCATCGATTGTGACTTTCCCAGCCAGTGGATTCTTGAAGCGCACTACCGGTTTTACACCTTCAGGTGGCGCATCGGTGTTGTCGCGCCAAAAACCGTTGTAACGCGGCTTTTCCTTGTTGGCCGTGGCCAGCTCTCGCATGGCATCAATCTCTTCAGGCGTGGAATAGCAGTGGTAGGCGTGCCCACTATCCATCAGTTGTTGAACCACTTCACGATACCTGTCGAATCGCTGAGTCTGATAGAACGGACCTTCATCGTAATCCAGCCCCAGCCACTCCATACCATCCAAAATGGCCTGAACTGATTCCTGACTGGAGCGCTGCTGATCCGTGTCCTCGATGCGCAGGATAAACTGACCGCCGTGTTTGCGCGCAAACAAGTAACAGAAAAGGGCCGTTCTGGCACCTCCGATATGCAGGTAGCCCGTGGGACTGGGGGCAAAACGTGTACGTACCGTCATGAACCACTGTGCTCTACGCCAAATAGCTGCGCAGTGTACCAAAGCCCACTAACTGGCGGCGTTCTTAAACGAATTGTGGCCCAAGTGTTATCTACTAGACACTGATCACGGTATTACTTCCATTCAAATCGTAGCCTGTGTAGCGGTATACTGCCACCAGCCACCAACGATGCTCGAACGATGTCTTCTGCTAGCACTGCACAAACCAACACCCCTGTAAAGCCTGCGCCCGTGCGCTGGACTTCGTGTGCCTCCACTAACGTGGGCCACGTACGCAAAATCAATGAAGATTCTTTTCTCGATTCACGTGAGCAAGGACTATGGGTTGTCGCAGATGGAATGGGTGGCCACAGCCGAGGCGACCGCGCCAGTCAGTCCATTATTGAAGAATTACACACGTTCACAGCAGGTGACGTTGCGCTGAGAAATGTCCAAGACTTACTGATGCGCCTGCAACGCGCCAATACCCTGTGCAGAACGATGGCCGAGGGCAAGGTCATGGGCAGTACCGTTGCAGCGTTGTACTTACATGAAAATACAGGCTACATATTGTGGGCAGGCGATAGCCGCATCTATCGGCACAGGGCAGGCGATTTCAGTCAACTAACCGATGATCACAGCTTAGTACAAGAGCTTCACAGGTTAGGGGAGCTTACCGCTGATGAAGCAGAAAATCACCCATCAGCCAATGTCATTACTCGCGCTATTGGTGTCTCTGATGACATAGAAATCCAAGTTCGCAAAGTCGATGTATTGCCGGGCGATCGCTTCCTTGTGTGTAGCGACGGCCTATTCAAAGACGTCAAGAATCATGAGGTGGATAACAACTTGGCTCTGCCTTCACCCCGACAGGCATTGGACAAGTTGGTGCAGCTGGCATTACTGCGCGGCGGCACAGACAACGTCACAGCGATTGTGGTGCAGACGCCTGCTGCTTGAGGGAATAAGGCCTCAGCAGCAGTCCTGTTCGCTATAAGTTTTAGTGCACTTTTGCCAATTTCGGCGCAGCTTCTTTATTGGAAAATACCAGCTCCTCGTCACTAGCGTCCACGAATATCGTGTCACCCGCAACGAAGTCGCCAGATAGAATTTTCTGAGCCAACGGGTTTTCCATACGTTGCTGAATTTCGCGCTTTAGAGGGCGAGCACCGTAAACCGGATCAAAGCCTGCGTCACCAATAAGGTCAAGGGCCGCGTCAGTAATCACTAATTGCAAATTCCGCTGCGCAAGTCGCAGGCGAAGATGTGACACCTGAATTCCAGCAATCATACGAATATGCTCGGCGGACAAGGGCTGGAACACAACAGATTCATCCACCCGGTTGATAAATTCCGGACGGAAGTGTTGCCCCACGATGTCCATCACAGAGCTCTTCATCGCCTCATAATTATCACCACCTGCCAACTCCTGAATAACATGGCTACCCAAATTCGATGTCATGACAATAACGGTATTGCGAAAATCAACCGTGCGACCATGCCCATCCGTTAAGCGACCATCATCGAGCACTTGTAGCAAGATATTGAACACATCAGGATGTGCTTTTTCAACTTCATCAAGCAATATCACAGAGTACGGCTTGCGACGCACAGCTTCTGTCAAGTAACCACCCTCTTCGTACCCTACATACCCTGGCGGCGCACCTATTAGCCTTGCCACCGAGTGTTTCTCCATGAACTCGGACATATCGATACGTACCATGGCCTCGTCAGTATCAAACATGAATTTGGCCAGCGCCTTGGTCAGCTCTGTTTTACCCACACCGGTGGGGCCTAGGAACAAGAACGAACCAATGGGGCGATCAGGATCTGACAGCCCTGCTCTGGAACGCCGGATAGCATCTGACACTGCGCCAACGGCCTCAAGCTGGCCGACCACTTGCTTGCCAAGCTCAGCCTCCATACGCAGCAATTTTTCTTTCTCACCTTCCATCATCTTGCTCACTGGAATGCCAGTCCACTTAGCCACGACCTCCGCTATCTCCTCTTCGGTAACATTGGTGCGTAACAACGTTAGCTCCTGATCATCACTTGACTCGATAGCACCAGCCAATGATTTTTCGAGCGCTGGAATTTGACCATACTGCAACTCTGACATACGTGTTAAATCACCGGCTCGACGCGCTGTTTCCAGCTCTAGCTTCACACGTTCCAGCTCCTCTTTAATCCCTGCGGAGTTTTGGACTGACGCTTTTTCAGAATTCCAAATCTCTTCCAGATCAGCAAACTCTTTTTCCAGCTCCTGAACCGTTAGTTCAAGATCAGCCAATCGTTTAACCGACGCATCGTCTGGCTCTTTGACAAGTGCTTCGCGTTCAATTTTTAGTTGAATGATGCGACGCTCAAGCTTGTCCAATTCCTCTGGCTTGGAGTCGATCTCCATACGGATGTGCGAAGCCGCTTCGTCTATCAGATCGATTGCTTTATCAGGCAACTGACGATCACTGATATAACGATGCGATAAAGTGGCTGCAGCGACAATGGCAGGATCTGTAATATCAACCCCATGGTGCACCTCATAGCGCTCTTTAAGACCTCGCAAGATAGCGATAGTGTCTTCAACACTAGGCTCATTAACGATGATTTTCTGGAAGCGTCGCTCAAGAGCGGCATCTTTTTCTACGTACTGCCGGTACTCATCAAGCGTAGTGGCACCAATACAATGCAACTCACCACGGGCTAATGCGGGCTTGAGCATATTGCCTGCATCCATTGAGCCTTCAGCTTTACCAGCACCCACCATGGTGTGAATTTCATCAATGAACAAAATCACCTGCCCTTCTTGCTTGGACAGATCGCTCAGCACAGCTTTCAAGCGCTCTTCAAATTCACCACGAAACTTTGCACCGGCGATGAGCGCGCCCATATCGAGCGATAAAACACGCTTGTTTTTGATACCGTCGGGTACTTGTCCATCCACGATGCGTTGCGCAAGGCCTTCAACCAAGGCGGTTTTACCCACGCCTGGCTCGCCAATAATCACTGGATTGTTTTTGGTACGACGTTGCAACACCTGAATAGCGCGTCTAATTTCATCATCACGACCAATGACGGGGTCGATCTTGCCTTGTTCCGCTCGCTCGGTTAAATCAATGGTATAGCGTTCAAGCGCTTTGCGATTCTCTTCCGCATTCTGATCAGTAACAGGCCCACTTTGTATGTCGTCAATGGTTTTTTTAATGGCTCGCAAATTTGCGCCATTAGCTAGCATGACCTCCGCAACAGAGTTTTTCTTCTCCTCTAAGGACGCCAATGCGAACAATTCTGAAGAGATGTATTGATCATCTCTTTGCTGGGCAGCCTTATCTGTGAGGTTTAGCAAGCGTCCAAGCTCGTTGGACACATGCAACTGGCCCCCGCCCCCCTCTACACTGGCTAAGCGATCAAGCACTTTGTCGAGATCAGTACGCAAACCGTTTACGTTGACACCAGCTTGGGCCAGTAAGGGCCGCACGCCGCTGCCATCCTGATCCAGCATGGCGATAAGCAGGTGAGCAGGTTCTATAAATTGATGATCGCGCCCTAGTGCAAGCGATTGTGCATCTTGTAATGCCAGCTGAAATTTGCTGGTTAGTTTGTCCATTCTCATGGGAATCTCCTGTAAAGCGATTCACCCAATAGGTGTTGATGAACAAAAGATGGTGCTAGCGCCAATCAATTCAAGCGCATTCATAATAACTCGATGCCTTTATCTAGCGTTAAGATCAAGCAAGCCAATTCGGCAACGCCTTAGGAGGCAACCCAGTACAAGCTGCATTCGCACAATCTAGAAAGCTACCAAACAACACAGTGCAACCGGACAGACCTGGGCCGTAATGCGCATATTTGCCGGAGTTGGTTATGATATTTTTGGTATCGATTGGAAACAGGGGTCGTGAAATTGAACACCAGCAGATGTCAGGCACCACTTGCGCACCTAGCTTATGTAAATCGGCCAATGTACCCTGTACTTCCAGATCACTAAGGATATCGCGCCCAACCGTTAGTATCACGCTCACCCCTTTGGCAATCGGCTTATCCGCCATAAGCGCTGCAAACTTAACGCACTCATCAAACGATAGATGCGGGCTGCCTAGAGCTACAAGATCGATCGGCTCCTGATTGGTATTGAGCGCCCTCCAAGCTGTGGCCATATCAGCTGGATCTATCTTAAACACTGGTAACTCTGAATCAGCATACGCCTGTGCTTCAGGAGTAACACCTTGTATGTGCAACATCGCCGCACCCGATGTGGTTCCAAACGCTGCACATAATGCCTTGAGATCATCATCTGTAGGCTGCGTATTATCCAGCCCTCGCAATAGCGGAATACCCTCACTGGCAATTTGCCCAACTAACCAGCCCAACAGTGGCCAGACAGATTCATCAGCCTGCTCAGGAATCTGTACATCGATGGCCATTACCGGGGCCCGAGCAGGATGGCGATACATCCCCACCTCTGGTGCACGTCCCGTCATAGCCATAAAAAGATCTAGAAAATCCGGGTGCTTGTTTGTTCGGGCACCAAGCACCGAATTGGCATACACCACCGCATTAGATTCAGCCCACGCAATCGGCTCATTCGCCGCGGGGCGATCGGCACGTAAATACGGCGCGCAACTGAATGTCGCCGCCGCGCCCATAGACACATAAGCATCAGCCAGGGCCTGAGCGGCATCGCCAAACTCAATCGCAATACCCTGCTTCCTCCAGTTAGCGTAATCCACTGAGATGGCGTTCATCGTTGTCGGTACACAGACTTTGCCGCCCATGTGCATAACCGTTTGCGCAAACGTCAAGTTCGCGGGACTTGCGTAGATACAGCCATCAATGTGCGCACGAGTGATGTCTGTGAGTTGTTCTGCGCCCTGAACAAGCGCCATGGTACACAGGGTTTGCATGGCCACTTGTACCGCTATGCCCTCTTCGCCCTTCAATCGAAGCTGATCTTGGTGACTTAGAGTCAAGGCATCTTGATCAAGTGCGACTAAGTCAATCGCCATGCCGTCGAAGGTGATCAAACTATTGGCGATATCCACGATTGCGGAGGCTGGGTTTGAGTTTGAGGCTGATACTAGTGGGTCGTAGCACTGCGCTTCTAGTCGGATAACCGCAATAGCTGCCTCGTACATGGTGTTGGCAACAATAGCGCCTAGCGTCAGAACATCTTCCGCCTCACGAAACACCAATGCCGCGGGTGCACGACCTATCAACGCAAGCCCTAGGAGCACGGCGCTACCCGTACACGAACCCCGTGAAGAGGGCATCAGCACGACCTTACCCGCAACCGACTCTCCGCACTGAGGGTGATGAGCGTCCATTATCACACCAGTCTCAGGATGAACGCCTCCCCAGAAGCTCAAGGCAACGTCGCAAACCAGAATCTGCCCACGGACATTGTGCTCTTGAATAACTCTATTCATGGTGCTCTCCTAGCAGGCGCGCAGCCTCTTAGCGTTCACGAATCCATGCAAGCGTTGCCATGCGCCCAGTGCGTAAACCATCGCGGCGAAATGAATGGAACATCTCGGGTTGTGTGTAGGTGCAGTAGTCACCTCCACTGACATTGTGACAGCCGTTACGTGATAACTCGGCTCGTGCCAAAGCATAAAGGTCAGCCAAGTATTTACCTGATGTTGCAGTACTGACAAAGTATTCCTGATTATCCTCATGTATGCGCAAAAACGCATCTCGCACATCGTCACCCACTTCAAATACGCTGGCGCCAATAGCGGGGCCCAACCAGGCATGAAACTGCTCCTCAGAGCCAAACAAACTGATCGCATTACTCACAATGCCATTAACAAGGCCACGCCAGCCTGCGTGCAACACAGACAGTTTCTTACCGCTGGCTGAGGCAAGAACAATCGGCAAACAATCGGCTGTGAGCACGGCAAGTACCTTCCCAGCCTTACAGGTAAACGAGCCATCTGCTTCAAACGTCGCCACACCGTTGGCCCCAACATTCTTGACCTGCGTGCTGTGCGTTTGATTCAACCATACAGGCTCGCTGGGTAACGCAAACTGAGTTACCAGTCTGTTTCGATTTTCCAGCACTGCAGCTTGTTCATCACCCACATGCAAGCCTAGATTCATGGCGTTGAACGGTGGACTGCTAACACCGCCAAGGCGAGTGGTTGTAAACGCTGCGATAGTGTCAGGTAAGTGGGTTGCAACGGGTGTTACGCAGTGTGTTGGATCGCTATTGATCATCCTTGCCGGTCTGCTTCAATTTTGTCCAGAGCCACAAATTTCAGCGCAGTACATAATCGCTGCATGTCAGGCGGCATGGGCGCTTCAAAACTCATTACCTCCTCAGTAGAGGGATGCACCAGAGTGAGTTGCCGAGCATGCAGGGCTTGACGCGTAAAAGCAGCAACTTCAGGCACATCAGCTACTGTCCGAGGCAATACTGCAAGCCTACGCCCGTACACCTGATCACCCACAAGCGCGTGTCCAATATGAGTCATGTGCACACGAATCTGATGCGTGCGCCCTGTCTCCAGCTTGACATTGACAAGCGCACATCCCACGTAGCGTTCCTCACACTGATAATGAGTAACCGCATGCTTGCCCTTCTCATTGATGGCCATGCGTTTCCGATCACGCAGGTGACGCCCAATAGGCGCATCAACCGTACCGTTTATAGGCACATCACCAACCACTACAGCCAGATAGTTGCGACCCATTTCACGTTCCTGTAGCTGACGCACCAGATGGGTATGAGCAGCCAACGTTCGAGCAATCACGCACAAGCCACTGGTTTCCTTGTCGAGGCGATGAACGATTCCCGCGCGAGGCACTGTCGCTTGTGAGCTATGTCGATGGAGCAATGCGTTGAGCAGTGTGCCACGACGATTACCAGGCGCTGGATGCATGACGAGCCCAGCCGGTTTGTTGACAACCATAATGTGTTCGTCCTCGAACACCACATCCAGCTCGATGTCTTCGGGCTCGAAACTGTCGACGCTATCATCAATCAGTTCATCAGGCGGAAGCTGCAACTGCAGCCATTCGCCCCCCACTAGCTTGTCTCGAGCTCGTCGATTCAGGCCATCCACGGTCAAATAGCCATCGGCAATCCAGCTCTGCAGACGATTACGCGAATAAGCGTTAAATAGCTTAGCCGCTATCGCATCTAACCGTTTGCCGGCCAACTCCATGGCCACGCGATGGGATTCATCAAACGCTGCGTCGCCCGTTTGCTCAACCGTCTGGGGATCGGCAGTTGTGGGCATGCCAATAGTGTCAGCTATGGGATCCGAAGTAGCGTCCGAGCCAGCCGTTGAACCAACGGGGTCTTGTGAAGTCTGTTGGACGATGGCTATCGCTCCTAGTCTATAATGTACCTATGATACTTAACTTCACCCGATTACATCTGATTCGCTTAGCTGTCATTGCCGTATTGGTCAGCGCCTTGGCAGGTTGTGCGAGTAATAGCACCCTGGGCAATGAGGCAAAAGGCCTTGAAAGCGCTGAAGCCATCTACGATGCAGCCAAACGCTCGCTAAACCAAGGCGATTTCCTGACAGCTATTGCTCTTTTTGAAATGCTCGGTGCCCGCTTCCCGTTTGGTGCTCTCACCCAGCAGGCCCAACTGGACATCGCCTTTGCTTTTCTGCAACAGGACGATTTCGACGGTGCAATAGACTCAGCCGACCGATTTATAAAACTGTATCCGCGCAATGAAAATATCGACTATGCCTTCTACATCAAGGGTGTGGCTCATTTTTCAAGGGGTGGCTCGGCACTAGAAAGCATATTTCCACGCGATCTGGCCAAAGTTAACCAAAGCTGGCTACGTTCGGCATTTGCCGAATTCGACACCTTAGTGCGGCGTTTCCCAGAAAGTAAGTACACGCCAGATGCACTGGAGCGCCTTGTCTATCTCAAAGACGAAATGGCACGTCACGAACTCATTACAGCTCAGTTTTACTACGATCGAGGAGCCATGGTAGCCGTGGTCAATCGGGTGAGTTTTCTGATGGAACGCTTCGACGGCTCAAAGCATGTGCCCAATGCACTAGCACTCATGGCAAGCGCCTACCAATCGCTCGGCCAGCCAGACTTACAGAACGATACGCTTCGCGTACTCGCACTCACCGACCCTGACCACCCAGCGCTCAGGCTGCTAACGAAATCTTAGTTCGCATGGCTTATCGCTTTGGTTGCAAGGCTCTGAGCATCCACTAACCCCTAACTCGTTTTCATGGTCTGATATTTGCCTCCTGAGGCGTAATCATTAGACTAAGGAGCGGGCGTAGTGTCGGCCAGGCAAGACACAAACACCCCAGAAACACAAATACAGGAATCAGTTCACAAACCTGACTGGGCGGCACTGCGCCTACTCAATCAGTACAGGTTACTTATCCTGTTAGCGATGGCAGCCATCTATTATCTAGGCGGCAACCAAAGCCTGCTCGGCTCCACGCATCCAAGCTATTTTATCGCGGTCCATTTTGCCTATCTACTAACGACGTTAGCTTTCGTTTACCAACATCACCTGAAGCGCCCAGCCATAAACATCCAGTTTTTGGTTCAAAACTACCTAGATGTACTTTTTATAACCGCCATGATGTACGTCAGTGGAGGCCTCGATAGTGGTCTTGGCCCTCTGCTTCTCATCAACATCGCACTGATAAGTCAGCTATGCACGATCCGCTATTCCCTACTGTTTGCAGCGATCGCCAGTATGTGTGTCATGGGCGAGGAAATACTCAGCTCATGGGCCAACAGCAACACAAGCACCAATTTGGAAGCTGCTGCCCTACTGGGGGCATTGCTATTTCTGACAGCTTGGCTCACTACAGTGCCTCTAAGACGTTTGCTGAGCAGACAGCTAGTGAGTTCAACACGCTCCCGAGCTATCCTTGATATCAGGCAGATTGCACAGCTAAACGAGGAAATTGTTCGCGAACTAGACTCGGGGGTACTGGTGGTTGATCGCCATTGCAACATCCAGCTAATGAACGATACAGCGCGCATGCTATTGGCCGTTGAGTTTGTCCCCATGCCTTCAAATCTGAAAAAAATATCGGCTGAATTGTTCACCAGTATGGACGAATCAGAGCACTCTCCTACACTGCAAACCCGCGCCTTCGACATCAAAAGCACGGGCCTTACCGTACTCCCACACTACACCCGATTATCTAATGGGGGCATGCTCATTCGATTGGATGATCACGCACATATCCGCAATCAATTCCAGCAATTAAAGCTCGCATCGCTTGGTCGACTCTCTGCCAGCATCGCTCATGAGATTCGCAACCCTTTGGGGGCTATATCACATGCAGTGCAACTCATTGAGGAATCATCAACGCTTGATGTCAAAGATGCTGAACTACTGAAAATTGCCCGACGCCACACGCAACGTATCAACCGCATCATTGAAGATGTGCTACAGCTCTCCAATCGCGAACGGGTACGTTTTGAAACGCTACAAGTTGATGAGGCCATTAATCTGTTTGCACTGCGTTTTCGTGAAGAAAATTCATCGAACGGGGCTGTACTAAAAATCATTACAGAACCCTGCAACGCGATGGCCGATGCCGGGCATCTGGATCAGATACTGTGGAATCTGTGCACTAACGCCCGCTTGCACAATAGCAATGAAGAGTTGCAAATCATTATTCATTGCTATGAATCAGGATTTGGAACGCTTTATATTGATGTTAGAGATACTGGTGAAGGTATCAGTGACATTGACAGAGACAACTTATTTGAACCCTTTTACTCCACTCATCAAACCGGTACTGGCCTAGGCTTATTCATTATTCGCGAACTTTGCACCTTGAACAATGCCAGCATCGAATGCATGCCTACAAAACTTGGTGCACATTTCCGTGTCACCTTAACTTCTGTACAAGATATGGCGGCCTGAACATGACGCACTCTGCCCTAATAATAGATGATGAAGCGGACATTCGCGAGTTGATCGCTATGTCGTTAGACAGAATGGGTATAAACACACACACCGCACGTAATTTATCTGAAGCGCGCGAGTTGCTTGCAACCTACACCTTTGAGGTATGCCTAACTGATATGAAGCTACCCGATGGTTGCGGTGTAGAATTTGTTAAATACGCATTGGCGATACAGCCTGAATTGCCAGTAGCTGTTATCACAGCCTACGGCAACATGGACGCCGCGGTAAACGCTATGAAGAACGGCGCCTTTGATTTTGTATCCAAGCCTGTTGACTTGAGCCTTTTGCGCAGCTTGGTTGTACAGGCCTTAAAAGTTGGTAAAGGGCAATACACTAACAAGCTCCCAAGCAGTGATACAACCACTGAGCTTCCCGATGGATTGAACACATCTGCCGCTACACCACAGAACGTAGGCATTACGTCTCCGTCTAAAACTGGGCTTAACCCTAGAGCAACGCTAAGCTCGCTCCACGACCGTCGTGAAACTGATTCAGCAAAGGATGAGTTATTGGGTTTAGACCGATTGATTGGTCACTCAGAGCCTATGATGAATTTAAAAAACATGATCACCAAAGTGGCAAAAACCAATGCACCTGTATGGATCACGGGTGAATCTGGAACCGGTAAAGAGCTCATTGCTCGGCTGATACACGAAAATGGGCCACGCAGTGGCTTACCTTTTGTGGCAATCAATTGTGGAGCCATACCTTCAGAGCTCATGGAAAGTGAAATGTTTGGGCACCGCAAAGGTAGTTTTACAGGTGCACACAGTGATCATGATGGTCTATTTAAGCGCGCCGAAGGTGGAACACTATTCTTTGACGAGGTAGCAGAACTACCGTTGCACATGCAAGTAAAATTACTTCGCGCTATACAGGAACGCAGTGTCAGACCGGTAGGTGGAGCAGATGAACTACCCACTAATGTACGCGTACTAAGTGCAAGTCATAAAGATCTTGCTATTGAAGTTGAGCAAGGATCATTTAGACACGACTTGTATTATCGATTAAATGTTATTTCAATAAAATCTCCAAGCTTACGTCAACGACGCGAAGATGTTGCTCTCATAGCGCGACATGCTCTGCGATCTATTGCCTCAGCTGAAGGTTCCAGTCAGTCAATGACATTAACTACTGAGGCAGAGGAGATTTTAAGTAATTATGCATTTCCTGGCAACGTAAGAGAGCTGGAAAACATCCTCGAAAGGGCTGTAGCACTTAGCGACAGTAAACTTATAGAAGCAACTGATTTGAATCTACCTCTTGTTGTTCATAATCAGTCGAGTCCTTTTCAGGCACCTAGCACCACGCTTGCTGCAAATGACTCGACTGAGTTCCAACACATCATTAATGCACTTAATAAAGCACGCTGGAACAGGAAAGTGGCGGCTGAACAGCTGGGTATGACCTACAGGCAGTTGCGCTATCGCATACAACAGTACGGCATTGACAAGCTGCAAAGCAATAATCGTTAGTTGCCTATTACTCGAAAGCTACTGCCTGCAAAAAACAAATACCAGCTCACAGTTTGTCACTTAACTAACAATGTGATTGTCACCAGTTGCCAAACATTGTCACTAAAAATGTAAAACGCATCAACCTTGATGTAGCTCACACACTCCTAAGTTATTGTTTAAATTTACATTTTTAGTATATGAAAGTTAATTCATGCATGGCACGTACTCTGCACTTAACCATTTGTACACAAGGACGATAACAATTTGGTAGCCGGTCACTTGTTACTTTGCCTTGTTACTTCGCTATAAAAAATTCAAATCTCTGGAGATATACCCATAATGACTAAGATGCAAAAAGTACAAAAAGGTTTTACATTGATCGAACTCATGATCGTAATCGCGATCATCGGTATTTTGGCAGCCATCGCTGTTCCTCAGTATCAGGATTACATTGCTCGTACTCAGGT
>JALZWO010000006.1 GCA_023300375.1 Granulosicoccus sp.
ACTCAAACTCAAACTCAAACTCAAACTCAAACTCAAACTCAAACTCAAACTCAAACTCAAACTCAAACTCAAACTCAAACTCAAACTCAAACTCAAACTAAAACTAAAACTAAAACTTAAAGCACAAAATAATCACTCTACAGGTACAACTTACCAATAACTGTTTACTAAAAATGGATTAGGCCATGGATTTTCAGTGTTTCAACATAGAGATAAAGTCGCACGTCGCTCACGTTCAGCTATCCCGGCCTGAAAAGCGCAACAGCATGATACCGGCATTCTGGAATGAGCTACCACAGCTAATTCAGCAATTAGACAGTTCAGGCGATGTGCGCGTCATCGTACTATCATCCACTGGGCCTCATTTTAGCGCTGGAATGGATCTGTCGGTTTTCTCTGACGAAACAGAAAATACGCCAATCATAAGCACATCACAAGCTCAGCGCGCAGCTAGGTTCTACGATGTTGTCCAGCGATTGCAACGCAGCTTTACATCACTTGAAGAAGCCAGAGTACCGGTGTTGGCAGCTATTCAGGGCGGCTGTATTGGAGCAGGTTTAGATCTAACCACAGCCTGTGATATTCGTTACGCCACTCGTGATGCGTTCTTTACTATTTTTGAAACTAATCTCGCCATGACCGCAGACGTGGGAACGTTTCCACGTATTTGTAAACTCATGCCCGAAGGTATTGTTAGAGAGTTGGCTTATACAGGTAGAAAAATGTACGCCAACGAGGCACAAACTTATGGATTAGTTAATGCCGTATTTGATACTCAAAAGCAGTTGCTTGAGCATGTATTAGCCACTGCAAGCAGCATCGCTGAAAAAGCGCCCATGGCTGTGTACGGATGCAAAAAAATGATTACGCACGCGCGTGATCACAGTGTTGCCGATACCCTGGATTACGTTGCTCTATGGAATGCAAGTTTTTTCCAAAAACAAGACATCGCCGAAGCTATGAGAGCACAAGCAGAAAAACGTGAAGGCGTGTTTGATTCCCTACCGGCAAGAAACATAAACCAAGACGATGATTCTTTAGAAATCCCTTAAACATTCACGAATCATTCACTGGGTGCGATAACACCCTTGGTCAAAATGAAGCAGCCATAGAAACGACGCTCACCCGTAGCTATCACTGCATACGCATTTTTCGCTCGCTCATAAAACGCGTATCGCTCTACTGGTACTAAAGGCCAGTCACGGTCTTCAGCAACATTGATTACGCCTTGAACTTCCTGTTGCACCACAGGTATTTCATTGGGTGAATCGACAACTTCCATCCGTTGGGCTGCATCAGTTATAAACGTGTCTAGTGGCATGACCGATAAAATTGCTTCAACAGCGCGCGCAGCTGGCACAGAATCGATACGCAACAATTCACCAATACCGGTATGACGTGCAACAGAATCTGCTGGAAAATTAGTGTCACAAATCACCAGATAGTCTCCATGCCCCATGGCTCGTAGTGCGCGCAGCACATCAGCATTAAGCAGAGGATCAATATTTTTTAGCATAAGTCTGTTTTCCTGTGGTGAGTTACAAGGTGCGTATTTTGTTGAGGTGCTGCCAAGTGCCATCTTAATTGTATCGTTATCATAAACCGCTCTATACCTTCCAACAGCAAGATCCGCCCTATCAAAGAGATTTATTTAACCCATAAAGTCAGGTAGAGTTAAGCTGAGCAAATCGAGAAAGCATCGTGATAAAAACAAGGCACTGGGACCGACTCAACAACGGCGGCGTAAATTTAACTGAACTGGGCTTCGGCTCGGCACCATTGGGCAATTTATACAAAGCTATTTCAGACGAAGATGCTCGCGCCACTCTCGATGCAGCATGGGATGGTGGTGTACGCTATTTCGATACAGCGCCGTTCTATGGTCTCGGTTTATCAGAAACTAGACTTAATTCGTTCTTGCGAAATAAGCCACGAGACGAGTACGTCCTCTCAACAAAGGTTGGCCGACTCATTCACCCCTGTGCACCTGAGTACCGCACAGGTGTTGGCAAATGGTTCGATGTACCTTGCCGCCGTGAACATTTCGATTACAGCTACGATGGCATCATGCGCTCTATTGAACACTCGTTTGCACGCTTAGGTGTTGATCGTATCGATGTACTGTACTTACACGATCTGTGCATATTCAGCCATGGCTCCAAAAAGGCCTCCGACGCACGCGTAGAAGAACTATTCTCTACAAAAGGTTATGACGCGCTGATTTCGTTAAGAGATCAAGGTGCAATCCGCGCCTTTGGTGCTGGCGTTAACGAATGGGAAATCTGTCAAACACTGGCCGAGCGCGGTGATTTTGATCTTTTCCTGTTAGCGGGTCGTTACACTCTTTTAGAGCAAGCGGCACTTGATACCTTCTTGCCGCTCTGTGAAGCACGTGGAATTGGCATTGTTACCGGAGGCCCTTACAATTCAGGAATACTGGCAACTGGCGCTAAACCCGGCGCCTATTACAACTACGATCCAGCACCGCAGCCTATTCTTGATCGGGTAAATGCTATTGAAGCTGTATGTCAGTCACACGACGTCAAACTGGTTGATGCAGCGTTTCAATTTCCATTGTTGCATCCGGCTCATATATCGGTTATCCCTGGTGGACAAAGCGTGAGCGAAATGACCGGAAACCTACAAGCCAGCCAGGCCATCATTCCTGCAAGCCTGTGGAGCGATCTTAAAAACGAAAAGTTATTGCGTGCAGATGCACCTACCTAAGTAGTCACGTTTTTGTCGTTATCTTGTTGCACTCCAAACAGCAATGAAGACATCTGCCATAACCATAGCGCTAGTGCTCATACCACTAGCACTGGCCTATCCCTTTTTTATAGGTGGCACGTCTGCAACAACTCTGCATCTGGCTGGCGATTCCACTATGGCGATCCAGCTTGAATCGCGACGCCCATTGACAGGTTGGGGAGAACCCTTAGGCTCTATGCTGTGCGACAACATCAGCCTTTTGAACCATGCAAAAAATGGTCGTAGTAGCAAAAGTTTTATAGCCGAAGGCCTATGGGATGATTTGCTATCGCAAGTAAAACCCAATGATATTGTGCTGATTCAATTCGGCCACAATGACCAAAAAATCAACAATCCAAAGCTCTACACCAGTCCTTGGGTTAGCTATAGGCAAAACCTGCAACGATTTATTACTCAGATAAAAGAACGCGGAGCAGAACCTGTCTTACTCACACCTATTGTCAGGCGGGCGTTTAATTCACGAGATGAGCTTGAACCCACTTTGGAGGATTATCCCGCTGCGGCTCGATTAGTGGCTAAAGACACAGGAACAAAACTCATTGATCTGCATACCAGTACACGCGAGCAGGTCACCAGCGCAGGCCCCATTAAATCAAAAAGTATTTACCTGCATTTGCAGGCTGATGAACATCGTAACTACCCACAGGGCATTGCTGATGATACTCATCTGAGTAGTGCAGGTGCGAAGGATATAGCTGGCTTGGTAGCAATTAAACTAAAAGAATTTTTCCCAACACAGGTTTGTACATAGAGCGGTGCTTGCGCACTGTTAGCAAGCACCGCTTTTACATGCTATCAGGCAGTTAATTTAGCAATAGACGCATCTCTATCTGCTACGTCATAGCCCAATGCTGAAGCCACATGTGGCTCAACAACAGTTCCTGCAATAACGTTAAGTCCGTTACGCAAGTGAGCATTCGCCATCATTGCAGCACGTGGCCCCATATCAGCTAGAGCCAACATGAACGGCAGTGTCGCATTGTTAAGCGCATAAGTGGAGGTGAGTGGCACAGCGCCCGGCATATTAGCTACAGCGTAGTGAACAACATCATCAACCATGTATACAGGATCTGCATGCGTTGTAGCGTGTGACGTCTCAAAAGCCCCACCCTGATCAATCGCTACATCAACTAATACAGAGCCCGCTCGCATACCCTTCACCATAGCAGCCGAAACCAGCTTCGGCGCAGTAGCACCGGTTACCAGTACAGCACCTACCACTACATCAGCTGCTGCAACGTGTTCTTCAAGTGCCGTGCTGGTCGAGTAAATTGTTTTTACTGATGTACCCCAACGAGCAGCACACTGATCAAGAACGGCGTTGCTACGATCAAGAATCGTCACATCCCCACCTAAACCAATCGCCATCTCCGCCGCGTGCTGTCCAACAACGCCACCCCCGATAATCACGATCTTAGCTGGCGCTACACCAGGAACTCCACCAATCAACTTGCCACAACCGCCGTTGGGTTGTTGCAAGTAGTTTGCTGCAGCCTGAATAGACATACGCCCTGCCACTTTGGACATGGGCGCCAGTAGAGGCAGTCCGTTGTTGTTGTCGGTGACTGTCTCGTACGCTATGCAAGTGGCTCCACTGTTGACCAGGTCCTTGGTTTGATCAGCATCAGGGGCGAGATGCAAATACGTAAACAGCGTGTGATCTTCACGCAACATGGCACGTTCCACAGCCTGAGGCTCCTTCACTTTAACGATCATCTGACTGCCTTCAAACACGGCAGCAGCGTTTGGCGCAATCTCAGCTCCCATGGCTTTGTAGACGTCATCGCTTGCGCCAATACCTGCGCCCGCAGTGGTCTCAACCAGCACCGAGTGCCCTCGCCGAGTGAGTTCTGACACGCTATCTGGCGTAAGGCCAACTCGTTGCTCGTGATTCTTGATCTCTTTGGGTAATCCAATGCGCATCGTCTGCTCCTGTTTTATATTAAGGTTGACTGCTTGCGGGCTAAGATACTGAAACAGAGTTAGAAGGTGTATGCAAGTTCATTGATATTTAGACACTTTGCAGAACAAATCACGATATTTACTGAATTTTGCCGTAATATCTTCGAATGATTGAACTTGACACCATAGATCATACGATCATCAGCGCATTACAAGAAGATGGCCGGATCACCAACGCAGAGCTCGCAGAGAAAATAGGCTTATCAGCCTCCGCGTGTCATCGACGGGTTCGACGCCTAGAGACAGAAAAAATTATTGAGCGTTATGCCGCGATAATCAATCGGCAACTTGTTGGCCGCGGGGTTTCTGTTTTTATCGAAATCTCACTAGAAGGCCAGCGAAAAGAGACGCTCAGTGAATTCGAGGCTGCAATACTAAAAGTGCCTCATGTACAAAGCTGTCACCTGATGGCTGGCATGCCTGACTACCTGGTGCACGTGACCTGCGAAAATGTCGCTGACTTCGAAACTATTCATCGCGAAATTATTGCCGGCCTGCCTGGTGTTGCGCAGGTCCGAAGCAACTTTGCTATCCGCTGCGTAGCAGATACCACAGCACTTAATCTGGACGAGGCAAATTAACGGTATCCTGAAGCCTACACCCTTAAACGGATACTGCTGACAATGATTGATTTTTATACATGGACAACACCCAATGGGCGAAAGGTGTCCATTCTTCTCGAAGAACTTGGTATCGACTACAACGTTCATCCCATCGACATTACAAAAAAAGAGCAATTCGCAGCTCACTTTCTCGCTATTGCACCGAACAATCGTATCCCCGCTATTGTGGATAACGAGACAGGAGTATCGATGATGGAGTCTGGCGCCATCATGCAATATTTAGCTGAAAAACATAACCGTTTTCTGTCTACAGATGCCAAGACGCGCTGGGCCACTCTTGAATGGCTAAATTGGCAAATGGGAGGCCTTGGCCCAATGGCCGGTCAGACCCACCACTTCGTTAAGTACAATCCTGGAAAGTCTCAATACGCTGAAGAGCGATATCAGAGTGAGACACGAAGACTTTACGGCGTTCTAGAAAAAAGATTGGAACAGCGCGACTTTATTGCGGGAGACTATTCGATTGCCGACATGGCGTGCTGGCCATGGATCTCACGTTTTGAATGGCAGGGCATTGACTTAAAAGACTATAAAAACCTACTGCGTTGGTATACAACTATTGCTGAGCGCCCAGCGGTACAAAAGGGATATCAAGTACCAAAATTCGTTACCGGTATACCCATGCCTTGAACAAGGGATGTCAATATCAATCACAAACGCAAGCGCAAATTCATAACGATAGAGGCTAGGTTTTGTACATAGCTTTAAGTCAAACCGCGTTTAATTTCGCTTGGGACTATCAACCTGCTGATTCAGACAACGGAACACAACAACCATGGCCATACAACAAAAAACGACCATTAGCCAAAGCATAAAAAGCACAAGCCCCTCGCATGCATTGTCCAATTTAAGTGTTCGCGACGTTACCTTCGCTATTGACGAGCCCACCGAACGTGGAGGCACCAACCTTGGGCCAACACCCACCGAAGCAGCAATTGCAGCCTTGATAGGTTGCACCAATGTTATTGCCAACAAATGTGCCGATAAATTAGGCGTTGATCTTGGCCATTTAACAATAGATGCAACCTATACCTTCGATCGCCGAGGTGTCATGCTGATGGAAGAGGTGGAGATTCCATTCACCAAAATAGTACTTAATATTGTTGCAGATGGAACGGCAACAGTCGCAGAACTCAACAACGTTTCAACAGAGCTCGAAAAGTATTGTCCAGTGGCCAAAATATTTCGTCATGCAGGCACTCAGATTGAGGAAATTTGGTCAAAGGCTTAAGCAAAAATACGTATAAAAACACCAATAAAAAATAAGAATAAAAATACAAATAATACCTAGTAGAGAGGAGAAACATGGACACCAATAAAAAGAAAATAGCCGTGATCGGTGCAGGTCCTTCAGGCCTTGCCCAGTTACGAGCATTTCAATCAGCTGCACAAAGCGGCACGGACATTCCTGAAGTCGTCTGTTTTGAGAAACAGGATAATTGGGGCGGTTTGTGGAACTACAGCTGGCGAACAGGGTTGGACGAGCACGGCGAACCTGTTCACGGCAGTATGTATCGCTACCTTTGGTCAAATGGCCCTAAAGAAGGATTGGAATTTGCTGACTACAGCTTTGAAGAGCACTTTGGTAAGCAAATAGCCTCCTACCCTCCACGTGCAGTGCTATTCGACTACATTAAGGGACGCGTTGAAAAAGCAGATGTGCGTCAATGGATTCGATTTAAAACACCCGTTAGGCACGTTGAATATGACAATTCAAGCGAACAATTTTCAGTAACGTCGCACGATCTAGAGAACGACCAACAGACAACTGAGATGTTCGACCACGTAATTGTAGCAAACGGACACTTTTCAACCCCCAATGTCCCTCAGTTTGAAGGCTTTGAGAATTTCAATGGTCGAATCATGCATGCACATGATTTCCGCGACGCCGTTGAGTTTAAAGATAAGCGAGTGCTTATTATCGGCACTAGCTACTCCGCGGAAGACATAGGTTCTCAGTGCTGGAAGTATGGATGCAAATCGGTGACTGTTAGCCATCGCACCGCGCCCATGGGATTCAACTGGCCTGATAACTGGAGCGAAGTTCCACTACTGCAAAAAGTGCAAGGCAATACCGCTACTTTTAAGGATGGTAGCTCTGCAGAGGTTGATGTCATCATATTGTGCACAGGATACAAACACAATTTTCCGTTTATGGCAGATGATCTGAAACTCACGACAGCAAACCGGCTAGCCGCTAACGATTTATATAAAGGTGTGACGTTCGTGCATAACCCACGGCTGTTCTATCTAGGTATGCAAGATCAGTGGTACACCTTCAACATGTTTGATGCGCAGGCCTGGTATGTCCGCGATGCCATTCTTGGAAAACTTAACGCACCAGATAAAAATGAGATGCTTAAAGATATTGCTGATCGGGTAACAAAGGAAGATGCGCTAGAAGATGATTACGCTTGTATTAAATATCAAGGAGACTACGTAAAAGAGCTCATCAGCGACACAGACTACCCAAGCTTTGATGTTGATGGTGCCAACGAAGCTTTTTTTCAGTGGAAGAAGCACAAAAAAGAAAATATTATGGGGTTTCGCGATAACTGTTATCGATCTGTTATTACAGGCACCATGGCACCCGTTCATCACACCAAATGGGTGGATGCGATGGATGATTCGTTTGAGTCTTATATCAATAACTAGACGTTCAACCTACACCGCTACTTACAGGTTTAAAACGGTCAATGTTTAAAGCGCTTTTCAGGAAAAACGTAGTTTAATCCCCTGCATGAAGCGTTGAAAATGCGCGATACCTACTTTGGTATCGCGCATCGTCTATCGTTGCAACATTGCTACCTTACAATTGAACCTCAAAGATCAATGTTGTTTCTCTCAGCCTTCTTATAAGCTCTTCCTTCATGTATTGCGCCGCCTATCAAGGCCACAACACAAAGAACTATAGAAATTAGTAACCAAGTGAGTTCACCGCCTACGCCAGCATAATAGGTATCTGTAACGCCTTCCCAAGTACCAGTATCAAAAGGTGCACCGAACATAGTATTCTCCTGTTGGATTTATTAATGCCCGATATATCTAGCGGACGGTGTCATACCTTCAGGGTATGCGGATGAAGGGACTTTCGTTTGGTCAAGTCCAATTAATTCAGCGGTACGGCCTACACGCAGTAACCCAAATATACGCAATATGAGTGAGCACACATAGCCTGGCACAAACCCCAGAGCAAACATAACGCCCACGCCAATCGCTTGTCCGACAAGGTTGGTAGTTACAGCACCCTCACCTGAAATAGCCGGAAATCCAGCAGCAAATATACCCACAGCAATAACGCCCCAAGCACCTAACACACCGTGAACAGCAACTGCACCAACCGCATCGTCAATACGCATTTTTTCAATGAGACGAGCTGAATAAGGCATGATGACTCCACCGATCATGGCAATAACAAATGCCATTGGAGGCCAGTAGAAATCAAGCCCGGCTGCCACTGAAATAATGCCACCCAGTGCACCCGACATCATCCAGAACGGATCACGAGTTATAAACCAGGCGCCAATAATGCCGCCCGCAAAACCCATTAGGATGTTGAACGTTATGGCCGATAGTGTCATTGGCGTGCCATAGATTGACGTAAAACTGGTTGATGACCATGACCATGCCTCACCAGGAAAAATAGCGCAAGCCATTAAAAACCCGAAGAAGCCTGCGATTATTGCCATTAAGCCCACTAACGTCATCGGCATGCTGTGACCAGGTAGATTGTTGGTAGAGCCATCACTGTTGAACTTGCCAATTCTGGGGCCAAGATTAACCAAAACACCCAGTGCAAAAAAACCAGCAATCATGTGTACAACGCCTGATGCACCAAAATCGTGATATCCATATTTAGTGACAAGCCAACCGTCTGCATGCCAACCCCAAGCGGCGCCAACTACCCACGCACCTGCACCTAAAATAATTGCAAGCAACACAAAGGCGAATAATCGAATACGCTCAATCACAGCACCTGACATGATTGATGCTGTGGTGGCACCAAACAGGGTAAAAGCACCCCAGAACACGCCAGTGGCACTATCCGCCAAATTGGGTCCCATGACGGCGCCCGCGGGATTAGCCACAGAGACTGCATAATCCCAGCCACTGATTTCAAATGGCCCTACGCCAAAATCAATTCCAGTGGGCAGAGCCCAATACAAAAACCAACCCACGTAGTAGAAAGCAGGTACCAGAAAAGCAAACGCCAAGATATTTTTCAATCCTGAAGTTAAGACGTTCTTTTGTCTTGTAGCGCCCATTTCATAGGAAAGAAAACCCACATGAATGAGAACCATAAGCGGAATGGTCACAAAATAATAAACTTCCGCCATCGCAGTATTGGTGGCGGCTTGAGCGGCCACAAGCGCCGCTAACTGTTCTTCCATTTTCTTCCTCCAGTGGATTGCATTTAAATGGCAGATGTTATTTTTTGATTTCTGCCTACTCTGAGAGTAACAGTTATTACAAATTTACCTAAATGAATTTTTACTGTTAGGCAAAATTGTTTCTTGTCCACGTTGAAACCAATGCTGGGAACACCACTCTGAGATAGACTTGTGCAAACTTTGTTGGCAGAGTGTTGTCGGTATTCAAACACGAGAGGCACACACATGTGCGGCAGAGTAAATGTTCATGACAATGAAGGAGTCAAACAACTACTCGAAGCGGTGAACATGCCGTTACAGCCCAGTGATGATCCGCGGTTTAATATCGCACCTACGCAATCACTCGAGGTGGTGAAATTCAATCAAGACCTCACGCTAGAATCTATGAGCTGGGGCGTATCACTGACTGTGAAGGGAAAGCAAGGCCAATCTGTCAATAAACGCGTGCCAAATGCACGCGACGATACAGTGTGGTCGTCCTATCTGTGGCGTCAGCTTATTCCTGAACAGCGCGTTCTGATACCAGTGAACGGATTCTATGAATGGAGGCGTGAAAACAAAAAACCAGTTCAAGCCTACTACATCACCCTAGCAGGCAGTAAAGCTATGTTTCTTGCGGGTATCTTTAAAGAATCTAAAGAGGGCGATAGAACGTCAGAAGTCTCTATTATCACTACTGCCGCAAATGATGCGATGCAACATGTGCACGACAGAATGCCAGTCATTTTGTCATCACAAAACGAAGCCATGGCGTGGTTAAAAGAAAGCGATAGAGATTCGATAACTGAGCTGATGCAAACAACAAGAAACAATACGCTGGTGTTCATGCCAGTCAGCGATTATGTCAACAAGTCCAGTAATGAAGGGCCCCAGTGCATACAAGCTTCTCGGATCGATGGATTATTCGACTAACTATTGCCTGTTTAACTACAGGCCTCACCTCATCAGGCCGCGTTCGCGTAGACACTCAGGCACTCACCCTTTGATACCTGGTGGCTCGTTTTCTGCTGGTTTGTCAGTGAACGCTTCCCACCGAAAGATGCAAGAGCTAGCCCGCTAAAACTTACTTCTCATCAGAGGTAGCAGCACTGTATACAGATACAAAGTAGGGAACTGTATAAGTCAATATCAGTTTGAACCAGTTGAGCTCTCCACCACTCATCACTTCAGGACCTTGATTAATACAGTTGAGTAGCGTACCCACCACCAGAGCAATCACCAACGCTTTTTTTTGAAGGCCAGCTTTGAAGAAACGTTTCTTGAATCTATCGCTTATCATCAGCCGTAGTATAGTGTTGACTACTGGCATTGACAGAAAGTCTCACTGAAAATCAACATGTAACGTGTTCACTGCTTACCCAAGAGCACCCATCATATTACTCCTCCAACCTCATTGCATTATCCTTACAATGCCACCCACAGCAAACACAGATCCAGGCACTGATAAAGCGGGAGCCATTGCGGTAGCAGCAGGTTCTGCAGTCTGGGGATTATTCTGGATTCCTCTCCGTTATCTGGACGAGGCTGGCATTACAGGTTTGTGGGCTGTTGCTATGGTGATGGCGGCCGCATTAATTCCCAGCATCGTCTTGGCGCATTTCAAAGGTGAATCCCGCTCATTTCGCAACATAGATTGCTGGCTGGTTGGCTTCTCACTAGGATTGGCAACGGTACTGTACTTCGCAGGTGTTTTATATTCAGACGTTATTCGCGTCATTTTCCTCTTCTACCTCCTACCTGTTTGGACAACACTATCTGCTCGCATCATCTACGGAGAGCCCATCCGTCGAGAACAGCTAGTTGTCATCATCGCCGCCATTACCGGTGTCTGGCTATTGCTAGGTGGCGGCACAAATCTACCTGTTCCACAGAACATAGGCGACTGGTGTGGTATCGGAGCCGGTTTTTGCTGGGGTGTCAGTCTCTCTCTACTTAGAGGCCGTGAACAAACCCCACCCTTCGCCAGCACAGCGGCCACTATGGCTACAGGATTACTGATGGCCTCTATGGC
>JALZWO010000007.1 GCA_023300375.1 Granulosicoccus sp.
ACTGTCATGTTCTATCTACCCCTCAACAATGAAGAAGTCAGCCCATTGGGCGATCACGTTTTATCGGTCACGGCTGTGCCTGTGGGATTGCTATTCGGCATCGTTGTATTGTTTCCTGCCATGCTCGGACAGATCTGGGGGGCAAGGCGTATTCCCGCACCCACAGCCTCACTATTAACCATGACTGAAATAATCGTTGCCACACTATCGGCTGGTTGGTTAATTGGCACCGACCTTCCGCCCATATCCATACTCGGTGGAGTCATTATCATCGCCGCCGTGTTTCTGGACCTACATGCACAGCGTAAAAATACCTAAGCTGGCTTTAGGTCATAGTTACCCTTAACGCGTTCTTTGGTTGGATCAAAGTGTGGCATACGCACAACTGTTGCCGCGAGTCGCTTCTGCAAGCCATCAAGTTGCCCCACTTCAAGCTGGGTACCAATATCAGCATGAGTGACATCGATGCGCGCCAGAGCTATAGTTTTACCTAGAATGGGTGACTTGACTGCAGAGGTCACTTCACCTACCTGTGCTCGTCCAACTCTTACGCAGTCGCCCGATGAAGGCACCACACCGCCATCAAGTTCCAAGCCCATTAACACACGTTGCGGCTGCAACTTACGTTGTTCCAGAATGGCTCTGCCGACGAAGTCATCTTCCTTCGATTTCAACGGCACAGTAAATCCTATACCTGCTTCAAAAGGATCAGTTCTATCGTCGAATTCATAGCCTGCGAAAATCAAACCGCTCTCGATGCGCAGCATGTCTAATGCCGCTAACCCTAATGGTGCCATTCCATGAGGGGCGCCAGCTTTCCAGAGCGTATCGAACACCACTTTGGCATCTTTGGGATGACAGAAAATTTCATAGCCCAGCTCACCGGAATATCCTGTTCTGCTGACAACCACTGCAGCTCCATGAAAATCTCCCACACGTGCCACACTAAAACGAAACCAACCAAGTTCATTTATTGTCGGCTGCGTAGGAGCAGTCCAGAAAACATCGGATAGTATCTTTCGTGAAAGCGGTCCTTGCACGGCTACATTACACAGTTGTCTGGTGCTGTCACGGACCCACGCATTCATACTGTGTTGTTGCGCCAGTTCTCGCAGCGCAAGACCACTGTCATCGTTACCACCGATCCAACGAAAGTTATCATCACCTAAACGAAATACCGTACCGTCATCAATCATCCCACCATGCTCAAAGCACATGGCTGTATAAACCACCTGCCCCACAGCAAGTTTCTTCATATTACGTGTTACAGCCAACTGCATCAGCGCCTCCGCATCAGGACCAGTAACCTCGTATTTACGCAAAGGTGAAAGATCCATGATAGCTGCCTTCTCCCGGCACGCCCAATACTCGGCAATAGTGCCATGCTGAGTCATGGTGTTAGCTAACCAATAGCCGTTGTACTCTATAAAGTCTCTGGTATGTTCTGCAAAGCAGGCATGGAAACCTGTTTCCTGTGTTTCTTCCACATCTGCCTCCGGGGTTTTTCTGAATCCAATGGAACGTTTAAATGATTGCTGCTTATCGTAAACACGTGTCTGTATATCTGTCGGATTCCAGCCATTGGCAGCATCCACATCACAAGGGCAAGCCGTGGCGATACAGACCAGATCCGTCAGTGCTCGCAACAGAACAAAGTCTCCAGGGCGTGACCAGGGGTCGTCCATAAGAATGGCATTGGTATCATCAAGCAGTGTATTAAAAAAGAAATTAATTGCTGGCCACCCACCTCTGGGTCGGATACCAAAACGATCAAATTGCTGATTTATATTGTCACTACAGTTGATGTGTCCTGGGTAACCCAAGTCTTCATAGTAACGAGCAGTGCAAGCCAAACCAAACGTATCGTGTCGACCACAGGTATCCTGCACAATCTCAACTAATGGCTCGTGATCGCTGCTGTAGTATTTTGAGAAAATACCCGGAGCCGGGTATAAAGAGCCACCCAGAGAACGAGTCGTTGTTGGATCAATGTCTCGCTCAAGCCCTTTGTCTAATGCACGAGCCGACAGGGCTTGAAAATCAGAACACTCTCTGCCCTGAACATCCAGAATTTGCACAAATTGTCCGGCTTTAACTTCAAAAGCTACAGCATTGCCAGGTTGAATATTTTCATCTAACAAAGGATCGGCCAAGGGTGCTGGAGCTTGCAGCTTATCTGCGGTGCTTCGAACTGTCGCTCTTTCAATGAATACAATGACATCAGTTAATGTGTTCTGGGATTCTGGGCTCATAGGCTCACCATGCGCCGCTATGCACAGCAATCCAGCAGTCATAGCCGTTACCGATCGAAGCTCACCAGCCATCGATTGACCATCAAACAACGCAACACTGTCAGCGTTCGCCAAAGAAAAACCTGCAGCCTCTAGCAAACCTAACACTCGCAAGCCGCTCGCCCCTCCGTGTTTCAAGGTATTTTGCAAACCGGTCGCCACACCTTTACCAGTGGCTCCCAACACGCCTGCATCTGATGCGCCATCGGGTGCAAAATGCACTAGCTCAACAGCTTGCAGACCCGCCACATCCAAAACGTTGATAATATCTCCCGCCTCCACTTCCAGAGCACGCGACCCACCACCCGGGATAGTATGCCTTTCGACGTTGTCTGGCAGAACAGGGAGGCCTGGGACGTTAACGCCTGAGCGAGAGAACGATGCTGTAACGGTGTCAATATCAATCATGATTTTCCTGCCGATAGCTGTGCTGTTTACGCCAAGCCTTAATTAAACGATCGGAGATCATGCCTAGAAACGCAATGCACAAGCCAGCTACTAGTGCACGTCCCGTTTTATTGCCCGTACGCGCTCGGTTGATTTCCGAACCAAGGTCTTGAGTTCCTATTAAGGCGGTAATAGCCACCATAAATAGCGCCATGAAGATAACCTGATTAATACCAAGCATAATTTCTGGCGCAGCCAGAGGCAACTCTACTTTACGCAACTGCTGCCAGCGAGTTGCACCCTGCTGTATGGCTGCCTCACGAATAGAAAAAGGCACATTGCGAAAGCCCAGATTCGTGTAACGAATCATAGGCACAAGAGCAAAAGCAAGTACAGCAATGATAGCGGAGATATCACTAACCTTGAACAACATAATCACCGGTATCAGGTAAATAAACGATGGAAACGTTTGAAAGAAATCACACGTTAAAATGATGTAACGAGATAATCGTTCATTTTTAGATGCTATTAATCCAATAGGAAAACCCACCACTATGCAAAAAACAGCAGCACTACCGATCATGTAAATTGTGATCATGGTCTCTTTCCACAGACCGGTTAGCAGTGGAAAGCTGATCATCAAACCAACAGCCAACGATAACTTCCACCCACCCAATCGATAACCCAGTAATACCACTAAGCCAATAAATGTTGGCCAAGGTATCGACAGCATGAATTTCTTGATAGGTATCAATATATCAATCAGGACAAAATTTCTAAATCCCTGAACATTGTCGTACCAGTTGAGCAACACCCAATCAACACCTGCATCCCACATAGGCGCGGTAGTTAAGGGCCACTCCTTTGGCAAGACTCGAAGCGCAGGTACTAGCCACGCTAACACGATGGACGCGATCACAAACGCTGCCGCAAATACCAAATGCTTGTGCTTCGCCATCCAAGGCAGGCTTTGATCGATGTATTGTTTAGGCTTGTGTGCGTAGGCTGCACTAAGCCTATCAAGCGCTACAGCGATAACAACGATAGCGAGTCCTTGCTCAAGCGCCTTGCCTAATTTTAAGGTTTGCAGAGAGTTCAGTAATTCATTGCCTAGTCCTGAGGCTCCAATCAATGAAGCAAGCACAATCATGGCAAGCGTTTGCATAATGCCCTGATTCAAACCCACCAGCACTGTCGAGCGAGAGGTAGGGACCTTTACTCGCCACAGCATTTGCCGAGGCGTACAACCCGCCATCTCACCCGCCTCAATAACTTCATTGGGCACCGTTTTCAAACCCAGTAATATACAGCGTGCTACAGGTGGCACTGCAAATACAGAAACAGCCAACATAGCGGGTACATCGCCTATACCGAATAGCACGACTATTGGCACCATGTAGGCAAATGGGGGCATAGCCTGCATGAGATCAAAAAACGGCGTTATGAACCGCTCAGCACGTAGGCTCTTTGACATGCGTATCGCCAATAACAAGCCGATCGTGAACACCAGCGGTACAGTCAACAGGACCAATGAAAAGGTATCCATTGCCGGTCGCCATACACTGAACATAGATAAATAGAGAAACGAGCCACCCGCAATCATGGCCATGCGCCACCCTGCAACCCAGTGACCTAGAATGGCCATTAATCCAACCACTGTGATCCATGGTAGGGGATCAACGCCAATTCGAAAACCATCGAAAAAAATGCCGTCGGTAAACGAGAGTTGATACTCAAATACTTTGATCATGCCGCGAGTAATATCGGTGGGCACAAATTCGTAGGACTGACCTTTGAAAAAAGTCACGCCATAAACAAGCCATTCGAAAAAATCTGTTATCCAGTCTTTTAAGGGTATGACCCATTTGCGTGGATATTTAGCTACCCAAGCAAATTGTCCCTTAGCCAATATGCCAGCAATTATGATTACAGCTACCAGCACGAGATAGATCAGATTCCGCTTAGCGGGCAGAGCACCAGATTGCTTGACCACTGGAGTTGAAGTATTCATTAGTCAGCAAAAAGAACGCTGACCAGCTTTTCTCTATCAATCGAGCCAAGCAGAGTTCCTTCCTTGTCTTTCACTGGAAGGGCCTTTTCACTCATCATTATACGTTTAGCGACATCCTCTAAAACAGCATTAGCCATGACAGGTTCCTGGCTTGTATCTACAGCTCCGACTTCATTCATGATTCTGCCAACACTAATTAGCTTAGCTTTTGGCGCGTTCTCGACAAACGCTTTTACATAGTCAGTAGCTGGGTTGGTGACAAGCTCTTCCGGTGTGCCAATCTGAACCAGCTCGCCATCCTTCATGATGGCTATACGATCACCCAAGCGCACGGCTTCATCAAAATCGTGAGTAACGAACACGATGGATTTATTTAATTTCGATTGCAAGCGCATAAATTCATCTTGCATTTCCCTCCGAATTAACGGGTCTAGCGCAGAAAAAGGCTCATCCAAGAACCACACTTCAGGTTCAACTGCCAGGCTGCGAGCGATACCTACTCGCTGTTGCTGACCACCTGACATCTCTCGTGGAAAATAACTTTCCCGCCCTGACAATCCCACTAGCTCAATCAGCTCACGCGCCTTGGCAATACGGGTTTCGCTATCCTTGCCCTGAATTTCTAAGGGGAAGGCGATATTTTCGAGCACAGTACGGTGAGGTAGCAGGCCGAAGTGTTGGAACACCATGCCCATCTTGTGACGCCGCAGCTCACCTAATTCGCGAGCTTTGATCTTGGTAATATCTACACCATTAAAAAACACCTCACCAACTGTCGGCGTCAGCAGCTGTGTTATGCAACGCAGCATGGTGGATTTGCCTGAACCACTAAGACCCATAATCATCAGTATTTCGTTCTGATGCACATCCAGGCTGACATCCCTAACAGCACCAATCAAACCAGCGGCATCAATCTGCTCCATGGTGGGGCGATTGTTGTGCTTCTTGAGGAACTGATTAGCGCCTTTACCGAACAACTGCCACACATGCCGACATGAGATTTTGACGTTGTTGTCGTTGTCTTCTTTTCTCATACGACTTGCAATAGTGAACTAGAAATTGTGGACTGGAATGTTGGCACTTGGGCGAATCACCAGTGGCCCAAATGCCACAGTGCTAGCTAGAAATACTAGGCAGCTTAACTAAGCAGCACACTCTGGGACCCAACTATCAGCCACTTCCTGATTGGATTCAATCCACTTAGCTGCAGCTGCATCATGATCTAGACCATCGACATCAACCATCGCCGCAGCTGCATCAATCATTGGCCCCGTAAAATCAATATTGCTAATCAGATCATTTGCACACGGGTACTTATCAGCAAATCCAGCCCAAAGACCCTTCTTCAGGTATCCACCTACCGCGGCCCCACAGTCGTTGGCCATATCAGGATTAATACCCCAAGATGGATCCGTTACACATTTATTGTCTGCATCACGCCGTGGGAATTCAATGAATTTTCCTGGGTATGCAGCGCCAACCCAGTTAGGAGCCCAGTTGAATAAGATGATGGGCTCTTTTCTTGCTGCCGCTGATTTCAACTCACCGAACAGTGCATCAGCAGAACCCGCATTAACGATGACAACGTCAAGACCAAGTGCTTCGATCCGCTCAACATCTTCGGGATGCCACTCTGCAGGGCCAGACAAATACCGCGCACTGGGTGAAGTTTCTGGCGTTGATAGCAATTCAGCGCAGTCATTTAACGCTGTGTAGTCAGGAAGCCCCGGGCAAAGCTCCTCGACGTAGTCTGGGTACCACCACTCTTCTCGAGTGGTCGCTTGATGGCTTCCGCCATCAATCATACGTCCAGCTTCAACTTCTTTCATAAAGCTAGCATTCATAGAGCCTTCCCAAACTTCCATTTGCAGATGCGCGTCCCCAGTGCCCATAGCCGCGAATTGGCTTTGAGTATCTAGTGTCACTAGTTCAGTGTTGTAGCCAATCTGGTCCAGCATGAGTTTGGCAACGCGCGCCAGAACCTTCTGGCTTGACCAGTTATTGTCAATGACCTGAATTGGATCTTCTGATTCAGCCGCTACGGCGAACATGGGGGTCATGGAAGCTGCAGCGATCGCTGCAACAGTCAGTTTCATCATTCTGTTTTTCATGGTGTATTTCTCCACTCTCAACGGGGGCAATTATTCGACAAACGTCTGCTCATCCGAATGACAGGCCCCTCTTAAGCGGGTGCTTCCATCGCTTGTTAAAATCTTCAGGCCTCAAATGGTGTTCCACCAAGGCACAAGACCTAACCGGACGCGCTTGGCAAACTGTACACCAATTTTTCATGAAATGAAAATCTAATTCCTGTGTTGAAAGACGAGCCAACAGGTGATAGGGTTCATCGATCAAATTGACCAACTGCTATCGTTTGCCATGTGTGGAATTGCCGGGCTGTACCTGAAAAACCCAGATTTGTTTTCAAGCCTGGGAAAGTTGTTTAAACCCATGCTTATAGAGATGACCAGTCGCGGTCCCGATTCTGCGGGCATAGCCATCTACAGAAACCCCGTTGCAGCTGGCAATACCAAATTTTCTCTCGCTCACGACTCAACAGAGTACGACTGGGCGTCTTTGGCAAAAGCGCTTGATGCTGAACTCAAAGGTAGCAGTTCCATCACGCGTATTGATACACATGCCCTGCTCATTAGCGATGGCGACGAGAGTCATGTGAAGCATTGGCTGTCGAACTACGATGCAACAGTTCGCCTTGTAGGCAGCGGAAACAGTGTTGAAATCTATAAAGAGACTGGCTTACCTGAAGATGTTTATGCACGCTTTAATTTGGAAGGAGCAGCCGGCCAACACATGATTGGACACACACGCATGGCCACAGAAAGTGCGGTCACTTCAGCTGGCTCTCACCCTTTTGCCACAGGCGCTGATCTGTGTCTGGTGCACAACGGATCACTGTCCAATCACAACCGATTACGTGAAGAACTCAAACGCAAAGGCGTCAGTTTCGGTAGCGAAAATGACAGCGAAGTGGCGGCCGCCTACCTGACCTGGAAGCTGCGCCAAGGTATTCCATTAAAACAAGCTCTTGAAGATGCTTTGAAAGATCTGGACGGCTTTTTCACCTTTTGCATAGGCACTAGCGATGGATTTGCGGTGGTACGTGACCCCATAGCCTGCAAACACGCAGTCATGGCCGAAACTGATGACTGGGTGGCCATGGCCACAGAATTCAGAGCCATCGCTACCCTACCTGGCGCTGATACAGCGCGTATTTGGGAACCTAAACCCGCTACGGTTTACGCTTGGGGGAATGAGTCAGTAAACGCGCAGATGGAAGCACCTATCCAATCCTCCGTCGAAGCCCCCTCTGCAGGAGCTACACATTGAACTCGCTCGATCTACAAACACTCGGTTTACGCGCTATAAATCAAAAGCTTCAATCTCTGGAAGCAAAAACTAACGAGCGTGAATGGACCATCACCAATCCGATGGGACAACACGCCATAGCGTGCGGACTCACGGTTCCGATTGAAATCACGGTGGACGGGCATGCTGGATTCTATTGCGCAGGTATGAATCAGGAAGCGACAGTCACCATCAATGGCCATGCAGGAGTGGGTGTGGCTGAGAACATGATGAGTGGTCTAGTGCGTGTCAAAGGCAATGCAAGCCAATCAGCTGGCGCTACAGCTCACGGGGGCTTACTAGTGATAGAAGGAGATGCCTCATCTCGTTGTGGTATATCGATGAAGGGCATAGACATCGTTGTAGGCGGATCGGTTGGGCACATGTCAGGCTTCATGGCGCAATTGGGCCACATGGTCATTTGCGGTGATGCTGGAGAGGCATTAGGGGATTCAATTTACGAAGCCAAACTCTATGTAGCGGGCTCTGTAGAGAGTCTAGGCGCAGATTGTATAGAGAAAGAGATGACAGACGACCACATGAACACGTTGGCTGGCTTGCTTGAAAAAGCGGGTATTAACAAGGACGCACATTCATTTCGTCGTTACGGCTCAGCCAGAAAACTCTATAACTTCGATATCGATAAAGCAGACGCTTATTAGAGGCCTTAACGGGTTGCCTTAGAGGCTACCTCCCTTGCTTATCGCCTTTGGTACACAGCGATTTCACACTTTAGATCACGGCTAGAATTCTTGAATAAAACCTATGGACGATAAAACTCCACAAGCTTCACCCAGGCCATCAGCGACATTCGATGACTACACCATGTCAGAGATTCGCAGAGCTGCCAGCACTGGCATCTACGATATCAGAGGGTCAGGCGCCAAACGTTCGCTTCCACATTTTGACGACCTACTGTTTCTTGGTGCCTCCATTTCACGCTATCCGCTAGAAGGCTACCGTGAGCGCTGTGGCACCGAAGTCACTCTAGGCGATCGCTATGCGTCAAAGCCACTACAGCTAAAAATTCCCATTACCATTGCCGGCATGAGCTTTGGTTCTTTGTCAGGACAAGCCAAAGAGGCGCTAGGACGTGGAGCAAACCTTGCCGGCACATCAACCACAACGGGCGATGGCGGAATGACACCTGAAGAACGTGGTCATTCAAAACTGTTGGTGTACCAATACCTGCCTTCTCGCTACGGCATGAATCCAGACGACTTGCGCAAAGCGGATGCCATTGAAATTGTGGTTGGACAAGGTGCAAAACCTGGTGGTGGTGGCATGCTACTCGGCCAAAAAATAAACGATCGGGTAGCAGCAATGCGATCACTTCCAAAAGGCATTGATCAACGCTCAGCCTGCCGCCACCCTGATTGGACAGGCCCAGATGATCTTGAAATTAAAATTCTTGAACTGCGCGAAATCACGAATTGGGAAAAACCAATTTTCGTAAAAATAGGCGGATCCAGGCCTTACTACGATACGGCACTTGCTGTTAAATCGGGTGCCGATGTCATTGTTCTAGATGGAATGCAAGGTGGTACAGCTGCTACACAGAACGTGTTTATTGAACATGTAGGTCAACCCACATTAGCCTGTATAAGACCAGCCGTTAAAGCATTACAAGAACTGGACATGCATCGAAAAGTACAGATCATCGTTTCTGGTGGCATCAGGAATGGAGCCGATGTAGCCAAAGCTATGGCTCTGGGCGCAGACGCTGTATCCATTGGATCAGCAGCTCTCATTGCCATGGGCGACAACGACCCCTATTACGAAGACGAATACCGCAAGCTGGGCACCACCGCAGGCTCGTACGATGCATGGCATCTGGGTCGCGACCCTGCAGGTATCACCACTCAAGACCCTGAGCTGGCGAGCCGGCTAGATCCTGTAGTTGCAGGCCAACGATTAGCTAATTATCTGAAAGTAATGACTCTTGAAGCCCAGACAATAGCAAGAGCTTGTGGCAAAAATCATGTGCATAACCTAGAACCAGAAGATCTCTGTGCACTGACAGTAGAGGCGGCAGCGATGGCTCAAGTACCATTGGCAGGAACTAGCTGGGTGCCAGGACAGGGTTATTGATACAACAAGCGCCAAAGCCAAGGCAATTAAACACTAGTTGTTACAATGTTTTCACCGACTGAATACAGCGAAAAATAGAGTAAGGAGATACAGCAGGTCATGACACAGAATCTGACGGAACTGGCCAAAGAGAAGGGCATAAAATACTACCTGTTCAACTTCACTGATCTATTCGGCACCCAGCGTGCCAAATTAGTCCCAGCAGCTGCAGCTGGTGGCATGCAAAAAAGTGGAGCGGGCTTTGCAGGCTTCGCTGCATGGCTCGATTTCACGCCAGCGCACCCTGATATGTTTGTGATGCCTGATGTTAATTCAGTTATCCAACTACCTTGGAAGCCAGAGGTAGCGTGGGTTGCCGGTGACCCATGGATGAATGGAGAACCCGTAGAGCAAGGACCACGCAATGTGCTGAAGCGGCTAATGGCCGAGTCAAGTACCAAAGGCATGTTGATGAAGTCGGGGGTGGAGCCAGAGTTTCATCTCATATCTCCAGACGGACGTACCATCTCTGATGAAAAGGACACGCAAGAGAAACCTTGCTACGACCAGTCAGCAGTCATGCGGCGATACGATGTGATATCGCAGATTTGCGACACCATGATCGAACTGGGCTGGGGTCCGTACCAAAACGACCATGAAGACGCTAACGGACAGTTTGAAATAAACTGGGATTTTAATGACGCACTAACCACAGCTGATCAACTGGCCTTCTTCAAGTTTATGGTTAAGTCCATTGCAGAACTACACGGACTACGCGCCACATTCATGCCCAAGCCTTTCTCGCATTTAACAGGTAACGGTTGTCATGTACACGTATCGGTGTGGAGCAACGACAGTAAATCTAACCGCTTTAGCGATGACAATGGAGAGCTTGGACTCTCTGACGAGGCTTACCACTTCATAGGTGGGCTACTGCATCATGGCGAAGCGCTAGCAGCGATTACCAATCCCACTGTTAATTCTTATAAAAGAATCAGCGCACCTCCCACTTTGTCTGGTGCTACTTGGGCACCGAGCTCCATAACCTTTGGTGGTAACAACCGCACCCACATGATTCGCATACCCGATGATGGGCGAATTGAATTACGGCTACCCGATGGCGCTGCCAATCCGTACCTATTGATGGCTGTGATTCTGGCTGCTGGTATGGACGGCGTTGACAATAAGATACCCGCGGGTAAACGATTAGATAATGATATGTATGCCAACCCTGAGCTAGCAGGTTCAGATCTAAAAGAACTGCCGTTAAACCTACTCGATGCCATCCGTCAGTATGAAAAGGACACCACGTTGACAAAGGCTATGGGCTCAGAATTTAGCAAGTCTTATTGCAAGCTCAAACGTAATGATTGGAGCAAATTCTCTAGTAGTCTTAGCCAGTGGGAACTGGACAACACCCTAGACTGCTAATTTCTTCAAACAAAGCAGATAACAATCTGTGTTTGAATCGATACTTATAGACAACGGAAGAGGTATTACACCATGACAGCAAGCTGGCGTTTTTCTGCACTGGCCGACAGGCACCGTGCTTTAGGTTCCAATCTGGAAGATTGGAGTGGTATGGGTACCGCCTGGACGTACGATAAGGACCAAGAGGAAGAATATCTTGCCATCCGTACTAAAGCTGGCGTAATGGATGTCTCTGGTTTAAAGAAAGTCCATATCACTGGTGCTCATGCCTCTCATGTAATAGACAGAGCCACAACTCGCAACGTCGAAAAAATCAGCCCCGGGCGTGCATCCTATGCCTGCATGCTTAATGATGCTGGCAAGTTCGTTGATGATTGTGTTATCTACCGTACTGGCGCTAACTCTTTCATGGTGGTCCATGGCTCAGGTGCAGGTCACGAACAACTCACGCGTGCAGCTGTAGGCCGCGATGTGTCTATTCGTTTTGATGACAACCTGCATGACATTTCTCTACAAGGCCCACTTGCTGTCGATTTTCTTGAAAAGCATGTGGAAGGCATTCGGCAACTAAACTACTTTGCCCACATGCCTACGCGTTTGTTCGGTCATCCAGTGACTATCTCAAGAACAGGATACACCGGTGAGCGAGGCTATGAAATCTTTTGCCGTGGACAAGATGCACCCAATATTTGGGACACCATCGTAGAACAAGGTGCATCAATGGGCATCATCCCCACACGCTTCACCACCTTGGATTTGCTACGTGCCGAAAGCTACCTGTTGTTCTATCCTTACGACAATTCCGAGATGTATCCGTTTGAAGATGAAGGCCCCGGAGATACCCTATGGGAACTAGGCTTGGACTTTACCGTTAGTGAAGGCAAGACTGGATTTCGTGGAGCCGAAGAGCATTATCGTCTTCAAGGAAAAGAGCGGTTTAAAATCTATGGACTCATCCTTGACGGAAAGGAAGCAGCTGAAGAGGGTGCGCCATTGCTACTCGATGGCAAAAAGGTAGGTGTGGCTACTATTGGTATGTATTCCCCTTTGAACAAGCACAATGTAGCCATTGCGCGTATGCCTGTGAGTTGCGCAACACCCGGCACCTCTATGCAAGTTCAAAACAGCACCGGTATGATTGATTGCACGGCAGCAGCTATGCCGTTCTACGACGTTGACAAAGAACGTCGCACCGCTAAAGGCTAAACCGTGGACTGTAAAGGATAAATCAATAATGAGTCAGCCAGACGATTCAGCCATTCTAAGCCGACCTCGATACGGCACACTATCGCCTATCGAGGCTTCGTTTCATCTGTTTTGTGCCGATGACGAAGGTGGCCAAGCCATTGTTGAGTTGGCACAAGATGTACCCGCAAATTTCTTTGATTCAGCAGAAATTATCTATGTCAATAGTCAGCCTGCGCTAAACAGCAAAACCCTGGCGGCGTTAGAGCAGCTGAATTGCCCCCGCATGTATACAGGCCCAACCATCCACGCAGCCCTACCCCGCTTATCAACCTCGATAAGCCGCATGCGTATGAACTCACAGATTTATATCAGTGGTAGCGAATCGATGCTAGGCCTTGCAACAATGACCGCAATGCAAGCTAACATTGATCATCAAGCGTTACAAACCGAACACAGAGGCTCACTGGCACGACGAGTACAGTGTGTTCATTGCAAAGGCATTACCGAACAGGTCACTACACAACCTGCCAGCTGTGAGCATTGTGGATTACTGCTACTGGTGCGAGATCACTACTCTCGACGTGCAGCAGCCTTTCAGGGGGTCAACATTAATGCTGAAGACCCCAGCGAGATTCCTGCCAAAGAGGAGGTATTTACATGAGCTCCCCTGCTACTATCGACGTCATCGTTACCCATGTTGTCAACGTCAATTCACTTATTAAGCGTTTTCACTTTGCGCGCCTTGATGGTCAGCCTCTACCAGCGTTCTCTGGCGGCGCACACATTATTGTAGAGATGCAAGATGGCGAAAATCGCCGACGCACACCCTATTCCTTAATGAGTTCACCGCTAGATACCGACGACTATCAGATCAGTGTTCGACGCGATGATCAAGGTCGCGGAGGTTCCTTGTACATGCACCAGCAAGTAAAAACTGGAATGCAAATGCGTATCGGTTATCCCACCAATCTGTTCTCGCTAGACAAACGAGCACCAAAGCATTTGATGTTTGCCGGTGGCATTGGTATCACGCCATTTCTTGCACAGATAAAACAACTGATAGCAACCAACGGTAATTTCGAATTACATTACAGTGTAAGAAACCAAGAATTAGGTGCGTATATAAACGAGCTTGCGCAAACCATTGGCAATCGCTTGCATACATATTATGACGATAAAGAACAACGCATTGCCTTCGATACCTTGCTAAGCACACAGCCTGCAGGTACACATGTTTATGTTTGCGGTCCAACACCTATGATTGAACATGTACTAAAACGTACAGCGGCTCTGGGGTGGCCAAAGGTACACGTGCATTATGAGCATTTTGCTAAGGCATTGCCCGGTGAGCCATTCACGGTGCAGCTGCAAGCGAGTAATAAAACAGTAGAGGTGGGGGAGAATGAATCAATGCTGGAAGCCATGGAAGCGGCCGGTGTTGATGCACCGTACCTATGCAGAGGTGGTGCGTGCGGTCAATGCGAAACGAACGTTATAGAACACAACGGCACTCTGCTGCATGAAGATCATTGGCTTGATGAAAACGAACGCGTTAGTGGTAAAAAAATAATGCCTTGCGTATCCAGATTTTGCGGCACGCAACTTGTTCTAGACCGATAAGAGCTGTAGTCCTAAGACAGCTGGCACACTTTAGACAAAAACAATAGCGACAGGAAATACATCATGGCAACCAAGGCCTGCGACCTGCCTTTTCGAAAAGAAACATTCCGAGACGATTTTACTTTTCGTAACTCACCAGAGACAATCAAACGCGCGCCGTTTCCTTTTGATAAAGATTCCTACATGTATGCAGTTAATATGGAACTGCACAAGGATGGTCGTGCCGGTACCGCCTTTGAAAATCCATTTGATGTCGACGAACACTACGTCGCTGAAATGCAAGATAGAGCCTTGGTACTAAATGAAGATCCGCTCCGGTGCCAGTCACTTCCACATATGAAGCTAGCAGGTTGGGATGTACTTGAGCTACTCATGACACATAAAGCCTCTAGTTATCCAGAATGGTTTTCACTGACCAGAGACGGTAATCAATGGCATTGGATCAATCGTCCTATGGGCATTGATCAGAAATTCACTTTCGGTGATGAAACAACACTCCCGTATGAGCCCTTAGAGTACATAACACGACAGGCTCAGGGAGACTTCTGTGTACTGGATGAACGTGACGGTAACTTATGGATGGATGCAGGTATTGTCACCACGCAAGCCGATTGGTCTCTGGACTTCGACATCGGTATGAATTTTTTTGAATGGCACGCACCCGTCCCGCTAGCCCACGAAAAAGGAATATTCACGCGAGCACTGAAATACCTGCTAACCATTCAACAAGGCAACCCTGCACGCAGGCTTAACTGGACAATGACAGTCAATCCTCGGCTAGATACTAGCCCGGAAAATTATCATGTCTGGGGCCCAGAAAACATCCAGATCACTCCTGAAAATGTGGGTGAAAAACTTTTCCTGCGCATTGAATTACAAAGCTTCTGGCGTCTCCCTCGTTCCAACGCAATGCTTTTCCCTATACGTTGCTATTTACTCAGTATGCAGGATCTATCCACTGTTCCAAAGTGGGCAACACGGATGCATCGCGTATTGCAAACCTTACCACCAGAAATTGCAAGCTATAAAGGTCTGGACGGTTATAGAGACATCGCCATTGAATGGTTATCTCAGTTTGATAATGGGGCACCCACCAGCAGTGGTTCGTATCCAGACTAATTGACTAACGGAGCACACGTCATTGCTGCGAAGTCGGGAATCCAAGGTTTATTGCTGTATGGATTCCCACTTACGTTTAGCGCTACGTTTCTGAAGCTATTGTGCCTCTGGAAATCGATTGTGGATACGAGATAATTGAGAGATATCGCGCTGGAAGTTCTATGAGTCTGACAGGCCCGTGTGGTGAATCAGCATCAAAATACAGTGAATCACCAGGTTCCATCAAAAACGTCTTGTCACCGTGTTGATACTCAACAGAACCTTCAAGAAAATACAGAAACTCTATACCATCGTGTTGAAAGGTAGGAAAGATATCGGATTTATCGGTTAGCGTGATCATATAAGGCTCGCCGATTACACCGCTTTCATTAGCGCCTAGGTATCCAAGCAACTGATACTGATGCCCTGCACGAGTGCCGCGACTCTCTATTGATCCACCTTCCCCACTCTTTACATGAACAGCAATACGCTCTTCCTCAAAGCTTTTGAGGAAATAAGAGATCGGCACCCCAAGCGCGTGTGACAACGATTGCAAAGTGGTCAAAGACGGCGATGTTAGTCCGTTCTCAATTTTGGACAACATACCAACCGACAGATCACTGTTGTCTGCCAGATCTGAAACAGTAATACCTATTTGCTTTCTTAGAGCGCGAATTTCTCGACCAATGGCGACCTCTAACTTGCGCTCAGTATTAGCTCGAACAGCGTGTGGATTCTGTTTGAGCGGTGATTTCAGAGTGCCGTCACTTACCTGAGACGCTTCGAGCGTTTTTTCCGGTGTGTGTTTTGGAACATAATTATTCATATGCACACAGCGTCTAAAATGTACTCATAGCGCAAGTTTTCAACGCACCTAAATGCATTGTTCAGCCAGCAGGCAAACACTAGACATTGATCAGACATTGTTGACGCATATCATCAGGTACGCCAAATACCAAACCAGCAATACTACCTAGTGCCATTGACCTTCCACAACAATCACCACCGCAGCGAATGTTGTCGAGCACCGCTGACTTAAAATCTGTTGCATGATTCAGCAAATGCCAACATAGCGGCATTGAGTGCTTAACGTAGCAAGCCATACCAAACTGCTGTGCTGCCAATAGTGGCTCGTAAGTTTGCCGGCCCAAAGCGTCACGCATAAGCTCTCCGAGCTCGCCCTCAACTGCGCTGGCCGCAGTAGCTAATGCGGTTTTGATATCCACACCGGCAATCAATTGTGACAACACGCTGTGCACCGCTCTAGCTGAGCTTTCAACATCCGTGTTAATCGATATAACCTTGGCCGCCTCCACGGTTTGGGTCTCGGCGATGTCCGCAGCAAACAGACCTGGAACAACACACAAACCAGGCATCTGATCATCATCCATACCCGATGGCTTAGCGATTTTCTCACCCTCGATTAATACTTTGGCGACAAGCTGCTTTGTCGGTCTATCTGCATAGCCATGAAAGGTGCCACAAGGACCAAAGGTTGCCATGAAGACTTTCAAATGATCAGACACACTATAGTCGGCACCCAGATCACCCACAATACGCGCTGACTCTCCATAGTGGGATAACTCGCCAGCACGCCGGGCCTTATGCACAAATGACCCACGCTTGTTTTCAAAAACAGCAGCCTCTGGATTGCGAAAAAGAAGAGATCCTGTCGCTTCTATCAGCTTTATTTGTTCCTGGTCATATAACCAATGTAGACCCATAGCTGCCGTATCGGCAACTAGTGCTCCGGTTAGGGCATCTTGTCGATTCATATAAGCTGTACCTGCTGTGTCGAGCAATCAATTAGATTGGGTAAAGATTCGCAATATGATAATAGTACGTGCTTCTCAATGATAGAGGTTTGGAACTGTTGTCACACCATAGGTTTTTACGAACCTTAATGCTCACTGCACGTGCGATCCAGCCACGGCCTTATCGCTGATTTTCAGCAAACGTTCAAGCTCTTGTTCCAACCACAAAGCCTGCAGTGGATCGTGGAGACCACTCAAAACGGTCATCTTACCACCGTCACGTGTTGCAGCTGCTAATCGATAGTAATTGCGCGACTGCTCCCGCCGACTGCCATGATGCCTTTGGGACTGGGAGCTTGTTGCGTACTCTGTTGCATAAAGCTGTTCGATATCTGACGCATCGAGCTTACGAGCCCCTGGCCAAGGTAATGGCACTTGCGCAACCTGCAAACCAGCTCTGTCAACACGAACACGATGCCTGTTAACTGTTCGCACTGCGGCAAAGTACAACAGTGCAGCGCTACCCAATAATAGAAAATGTGCCTCCGATGTCAATGCTGCATTGGTAAATGCACCCGCCATGACCAACAACACGACCCCATGAAAAACGCCACCTACCTTCCAACTGACCTCCATTGAATCTGCTCCACGCTTAACAGTAAAGCGCTTTGGCATTGGTACTTCAACGCGCTCTGTTTTTGTTGCTGGAGCGCTGGAGTTCCCTCCAAGGGATTGGCCCCTAGTAGGCTCGCTCGGAAGTTCGTGCAAGCTACCACAGTGGCTACAGGTAGCTACCCTCAACGATACATCTATGCCGTCTGACTCTATTCCTGCGCCGCAATTGCGGCAACTCATTGCCTTCACATTTCACTCACTGTAAATATCATTCACGGATTCACTAGCTTAACAATGCACCGATTAACGCGTTGACATAATCGTGGCTCATCTGTCGGCCAATGGATGTGTCATAACCCAACGACTCGCCAGCATGGAACATTCCGGGATAAGTTTGACATTTTTGCACAACTCCAGCGTCTTGCAAACGCTTTGCGTAAGCGCAAACTTCATCGAGAAATATATCGGCCTCACCAATGCATAAATAAGCTGCTGGCAAACCGGCGAGGTCACTCGCCATTGCAGGCACAGAATAGGCGGTTGCACCAGTTGCTCCTAAATACATCTCCCACGCTTTCAACGATGTTGCTCGAGGCCAACGCGGCACCTCTTTATAAGCGGCAGGATTGTCATGTAAATGATCTAACATGGGATATAACAATAGCTGAAAAGCGACAGCGGGGCCCGCCACATCGCGATTATGAATAGCAAGAGCCGCTGCGAGGCCTGCGCCTGCGCTTGCTCCACCTATAGCAACACGCGCAGGGTCAATACCCAACTTAGTACTGTGTTCAACTAACCAATGCAAAGCAATCTGGCTATCATCCAACGCTGCAGGAAAAGGATGCTCAGGCGCCAATCGGTAGTTAACAGAAAATACGCGCACGCCTGCCATTTCAGCAAACAGCGCTCCAAACCATTCGTCTTTGCCGTGCCCCATGACATAGCCACCCCCGTGCATCCAAAGCAGAGCCGCTTCTGATTCAGGTGCTTGTGAGGGGCGGTATTCATAAATCTCAAGCGACCCGCCAGGCCCATCGATGTTGTGACAAATAGCAGGCAATGCCTGAGGGAAATAAACCGTTGAGTCGCGCACATCGGTCGGTACACGCAGCTGCGCTAAAGTCGTATGCGTGAGTAATGGACGAATCGGCGCTTGGTCCAGCAAACATTGCAACTCAGGGTGAATATAAGGGGCAGTCATGTGGCGGTTGCTCAATCAGTGTCGAATAGGTTTAAATATGACGCATTTTATAATAAGTCAACATTGCTTGAGCGTTAACAAATCACTCACTAATACTGCGCATTTTTTGAAAAATCATAAAACAGATAAAAACCCTTTTCACACATAGCGCGTTTGTTCACTACTCATTAATGCACTCACCGCCTCTATTGTGATCAATCCTTCGGCAACTTTTGCGTCTAGCTCTTTTTCCATCGCCTTTATGGCTATTAATTTTTCGATAACCGCATCGATTTTATCAAATGGCACCACTACAACGCCATCTCTGTCCGCAACAATCATGTCGCCACTACTTACCGCCTGTCCCCCAATATTGATAGGCAACCCCACCGCTGCAGGACCTGTCAAGAACGGAGATGCAGGGTTCAGCCCGGTACACCAAACAGGCAAACCAACATCAACAATACCTGCATAATCTCGCATTGGACCATCACTGACCAATGCAGCACCACCAGCATTTTTTAGCATTCCCATTACACGGTCACCTGCCGCCGCAGATCCTTGAAAGCCTGAAAAACCCACCACCAGTATGTCGCTGGGAACAATCAATGAGAGCGCTGCAAATGTGCCTAATACATCCGCAGGTCCAGCGTCTACCGTAAGAGCGGGGCCTGCAGCGATGCACTTGATATCTAATCCATCACCAATCGGTTTTATATTCATGCTCATAGCACCCCCACCACCAAGAGCGTCAGCAACAAATCCAGTAGGCACCGATTGAAAGGCAGCAATTTGCTCACAACTGGGTCGTTGCCACAATTTTTTTATCGTTAGAATCTTTGGGGATTCAATCATCGTCTACCTGCACAGTTTAGTGATCTTCATCTAGTTTATTCAAAGCGTCCAGATTGTGCAAAATTAAACTAATTTACTGGTTAACACAGGGTTGCGTTCAACTTGTGGAAGTAGATCTAAAGTTCAAGAGCGTGTGTAGCGTTGTGATCGGCAACTAACGGTTAGTTATACCGTCGCTATTTGAACAATTGGATCAACAATTGCCGCTCAATAGCTGAGCAGACACATAAACACCCCACACAAGACAACAGGTTCCACTATGTCGATAGATAAGAATCGCCTAATCATGGAACTCGATGAGTACCGACGCACGGTTAACCGTGAACAGATAAACCCCACCCTGACGAAGGTGAATATAGAATCCCTATCGCCAGTGGTAAATATCTGCGCCAAAGCAAGGGCGAAATACATCGAGTGCTTGATGATAATTGCACAGGAAGAAAACGCTGAGGGATGCAACACCGAGCAAATAGAAAAATTGCGCCTGCACAGGGTTGCATACGAAGAGCTCGTCGCGGCAGCCAACGCGCTTGAGACCGTCATAAAGCGTGGATATGTTGATGTCAAGTAAGGTTAGACCCGACTTGGCATTGGCTCTTAAATTTTCACAATGAATAAATGCAGAGCAAAAATCTATACGCTACACCTGCCTGCAAAACACGATTGCAGGTCTTCAGTGGCGTGGGTCACGGTATCGCGTAAAGACTAAGCCCCAGTATCTGCAACAAAACCTGCCGCTTCAATACCAGCGACTGCACACTGTTCATCATTTGGAGATGTGTCGCCCGTGACGCCTACAGCACCAATCAACTCTCCATCTTTAGTTCTAATCAACACACCACCGGGTACAGGCACTAAGGCACCATCACACAAAGCGTTCATCGATTGAATAAAAAACGGTTCAGCTTTAGCACGTTCAAATAGCGCACGTGAGCCCATCCCTAGAGAATACGCACCATAGGCTTTACCATGAGCGATTTTAGGTCTTAGTAAACTGGTGCCATCCTGACTTTCGCTGGCGCGAATACCACCACCTGAGCCAAGGACGACAACGGCCATCGGATTGAAACCGCGCTTCTGTTGTTCTGCAAATGCGTGCTCAATGATCACTTTTGCGTTAGCTAAAGTCAGATTCATAAATAGATTAGCCTTCTTTTTTGTGTTATCCGGGAAGAAAGTGAGAGGAAAGTAACCCAGCGCCAAACAATAAAAATGGGAACCCTAGATTAATTCGAGTTCCGATCTTAAATAGTTTCAAGGCGCTGGATTCGCTCTTCGAACTATTTTTGCAACTTTTTAAAGTAATCAAATATTTCAGGTACGTTGCCATCACCTAGGCCCGAATCTAAAGCTGCTTGAAGATTCGATGCAGTGCCTTCAGCGATCTGGGCGCGAGTACCCATGTCTTCCACCATTTGCACAAAATAGCCGATATCCTTGTTTGCATTAGCAATAGAAAATCCCAGATCGCTAACACCATCAACAGCATATTTTTTGCAGAATTGCATGAACGGTGAGTTGGATGGACCCGCAGACATGATATCAAACAGTTGCTGAGTCTCTAGACCCGCACGATCTGCAACTGCAAACGCCTGACTCATTGCACACACAGTGGTCATTCCCATAAAATTGTTGATCAATTTCGCAACGTGCCCTGCGCCCAAAGCACCAAGGTAAAATACATTCTCACCTTGAACGTCAAGGACGGGTTTAACTTTCTCAAATGTCTCCTTGTCGCCTGCTGCCATTATGTTGAGCAAACCATCTTTAGCATGTGCTGGTGTTCGACCAAGAGGCGCGTCGAGCATCCCAGCACCTTTCGCCTTCAGATCAGCGCCAATTTTTCGTGTAGACGCAGGAATCGATGTACCGTAGTCGATAACGACAGCCCCCTCTTTAACACCAGCCAAAATACCGTCATCGCTGTAGATAAGGCTCTCTACCACATCGGATGTGGTCACACAAAGCATGATGATATCGCTAGCTTCGGCAAGCTCTTTGGGTGTGCTTAGTTGCGTGGCTCCACGAGCGGTGACCTGCTCAAGCGCTTGTTTGTTTCGCCCCATGACGTTCAGCTTGTAACCATTGTCCAACAGGCATTGAGCCATGTTGCCGCCCATAAGACCTAAGCCGATGAAGCCGATTGTAGGTTTGTTCATTTCAAGTATTCTCTAGCAGTTAGTGATTGTTTTGGGTTATTTAAAGGCGAGCAGACCTGCTTCTGCAACCTCATTATCTTGAGCGGGTGATCCTGAACTGACCCCAATCGCACCCACAACTTCTCCGTCTGAAAGCACCGGAAGACCACCTGCAACTACCACCATGCGGCCACCCAATGTGGATGAAAGCCCATATGCCGATTTGCCCGGTTGACTCACCTCTCCCAGTGCTTGTGTGCTTTTTTTAACGCCCGCAGCGGCATAGCTCTTGTCGATAGCCAAGTTGATGCTGGTAATTTTTCCACCATCCATTCGTTCAAAGGCGATGAGGTTACCACTTTCGTCAGTAACAGCGATGCACATAGGCACGCCAATGTCACGAGCTTTGATTCGGGCCGCTGCAATAATCGCATGTGCCTCATCTATATCCAGACGTTTAATAGTCAGCATTGTATATTCTCAAGTCGCATGTGAAGCTCTACCCCCTCAAGTCGTTAATGTTAACGCGCCTAGAGGCTGCGCGGTACGAGAGATAGCACTAGGCACAAATTAAAAGTGTAAGAAGCGACCTTAGCTTACTTGCTGAAACACACAAGTAACTCGTTGCAGCCAATTTTACGAGACCAATAATTGGGAGTGTAAAAGCGTTACCCTGTCTATTGCGCACTTAAGCAAATTGCAGTGACACTCACCATTTTCATTAAGGCCAATTTATCTGATGCCTGTCACCACAGAGACAGCCAAAACGACTGCTGTCACACCTCGACTAACCGACCTCTCACCGCAGGCTGTTGGCACCGGATTACTTGCAGCCATCGTTGGTTTCACCAGCTCGTTCGCCGTCATTTTGCAAGGCTTAAGAGCTGCTGGCGCCAATGAAGCTGAAGCCACCTCTGGCCTTGTCATGCTCACTATGGGCATGGGGATATCAGGGATCATTCTGGCGCTTCGCTATAGAATGCCTATCGGTGTTGCGTGGTCGACACCAGGCGCAGCCCTACTTGTGGTGTCCGCCAATACGCTAGGTAGTGTTAATGAGGCTGTCGGTGCGTTCATCGTGAGCTCTCTCCTATTAATTCTTGCAGGTTGGTATCGACCACTAGGCAGGTTAATCGAGGCAATTCCTACCAGCCTTGCCAATGCCATGCTTGCAGGCGTGTTACTTAACCTGTGCCTAGCGCCCATTCACGCACTAGCAGCCGATGCATGGTTAGCGACGCCCCTTTTACTCACTTGGTGGCTTGTGGGACGCATCAATCGTTATTTCGCAGTACCTGCGGCGCTTCTTGCTCTGGTTCCTATTGTTATTTGGAAGCTAGGCTTACCCACAGATTTCAACCAGCAACTCAAAGAAAGTCTACTTCCGTCAATAGTATTTATAAAACCTGTATTTGAAGCTCAGGCGCTGATCAGTGTGGGTATACCCTTGTTTGTGGTGACCATGGCATCTCAAAATGTGCCCGGAGTTGCTGTGCTAAGAGCTGGCGGCTTTAATCCAAAAGCCGGCCCACTCATTATGAACACAGGATTTTTCTCCTTGATAACGGCGCCTTTTTGCGCGCACGGGATCAATCTAGCTGCAATCACTGCGGCCATGATGTGCAGCACTGATGCTCATCAGAACCCAGCCCGACGATATTGGGCAGCAGTTACTGCAGGCATCGCGTACGTCGTTCTAGGCTTCACAGCAGGAATAGCGGTACTACTGATTACCCTCGTACCCAGCCTATTAATTGAAGCGATAGCCGGCCTAGCATTACTGGGGTCTTTTTCATCGGCCATCTATGCCGCATTATCGGATGTTAATCAGCGAGAGTCGGCTGCGATTACTTTTCTATTTGCAGGCTCTGGACTCGCTTTTCTCGGAATTGGTGGTGCATTTTGGGGCCTATTAGTGGGCGGGCTAATGTACTTTGCCGCTCGCTCTCAACGTAAACCCGCGTCTGACAAATAACTATGCCTATCCGTTAGATAGTCTCAACAACACGAACAGACTCGTGCTTGAATTCACAAAACGAGTTTAGCAACGTCCTCCTAACAACCTTTTAGCCGTTAACCCCTCCAAGGGATCGCACGGTGTAATCGATACCTTTTCCAACAATTCCACTGCCGCGTACAGATCGCGAATGGTTTAGTGACTCAATAGGAATAAGGAACAATCGAACGATGCGTCTATTTAAAATCAGGTATCTCTTCACCGCGATCGGTCTACTTGCTGCAACAGCCGGCAGTGGCAGCGCTCATGCTACAGACAATTATTGCGCAGGAGGATCTCAGCTGCCTGTCATCAATGCGTCAAGCGATTACGAAGGCAGTAAATATGTCGCCTCAAGGGCCATCGACGATAATTTGAATAATTGGTCACGCTGGACATCAAAAGGACAGGGTGAGTCAATCATTTTAGATTTAGGATCAACCAAAAGCATTAACCAAGTACAAGTGCTGTGGTTAGAGCAAGGTAGCCGAACCTCATTTTTTGATGTAGAAACATCAGCCAACGGTAGTGACTGGCAGAGAGTGTTATCGAGCGCCGAAGCTAAAGATAGCTCCAATATGCTTAACTTTAACGTGCAATCTACCGTTGCACAGTACGTCAAAATCATAGGACAAGGCAATTCATCAAATCAATGGAATGCACTCATCGAAGCAAGAGTCATAGACTGCCCCAATGAAATCCCTCCTCAGAGCTGCACAAGTTTAGACAACTTGCTAATAGATCGAGCGTTCTCAGCCTACGAGTATGATGCCAATCATTCGCCCGACAAAGCTATAGACAATTCTTTGAGTCCTGCTTCGAGATGGTCCTCAAAAGGTTTGGGTAACTCAATGACTTTTGAGCTTGCAGACGAGTCAATCGTAAGAGAAATAAGAGCCGCGTTTCTGAAAGGTGATGTTCGGCAATCATATTTTGAAATCCAGACTTCAAAAAACAATCAAGACTGGACAACGGTACTGTCAAATGGAGTTGCCGAGGGGTCTTTAGGACCACTTCGCTTTGATCTCACTGACAGCAGCGCAAAATTTGTAAAGTATATCGGCATGGGTAATTCAGCTACTCGCTGGAACAGCATCGTAGAGTTAAATATACTCGGCTGTGGCACAACTGATAACAACGTACCGAGCCCACCAGACCAACCTAGCCCTACCGAACCCAATAACCCAGGCGATAACTCCATTGAATTAATACAGCAGCTGTTTGAAATTGAAGGTGGTGAAGGCAACTTGAGTCCAATTGGCCCTGACAACACATTAGTATTTGATGCAATGAAAGCTAGACACGTCACACCAAACGGCAATGGCTGGAGACACGAATACAAGATGGCTAAAGAAAATCGTAAAGACATGTACGACACGTCTGAAGATTTTTCAGCCCGGATAACGCCAACACTATCCACTGGTTCCAAGACGATTGTTGCCCAGTATCACGGTGGCGGCTTGGGCACTTTGGTTAAAGTGTATATTTCAGATACCAATGAATTTGGACATGATGACAGCCAATCCAGAAATGGTATTTTCGACGTCTATGCCCGATTAAAAACTAGTAGTTCGCAATCAGAGACTATCGTAAATTTTGGAACGATAAGAAGTGGCGAGAATTTCGACTTAACAATAACGAATCGAGAAGGGCTTGTTAGTGTGTCAGCCATGGGCATGGGAGACAGCCTATTAGTGTCTAACAGCGATGAAGCTTACTTCAAGTTTGGCAACTATTTGCAAGCCGAGAACCCAGACAACGGAAATAATGTTGCCGACAATTCAGACTGGGAAGACTTCTACAGTGATCAAGGCATACAGGAGAGTATTATTATCTTCTCAAATATCACCTACCTTCAGCACTGATGTAGTCGTTTTCAGCACGTTGTATTTTCGTTACCTTCTGCGCTCAAACAATCCAAATAAAAACTGCCCCAATGATGGGGCAGTTTTTTACTGATAGTGCGCCAGACGTTGACGCTTTATAGAAAAGCTATCTACCTCTGGTGCTCAACTCGTTTAGTCTTGGACGTGGTCGTTGCTGATAAGACCACGATAAATCAAAGCACCGATGATGCCGCCCACAATGGGTGCAGCCCAGAACAACCACAATTGCTCAACAGGAGCGCTTACTGTTCCAACACCACCATCACCGAAGACGTATGCAATAACCGCAGCACCAGTGGAGCGAGCAGGATTTACGCTCGTGTTGGTTACTGGGATACTGATCAGGTGTATGAGTGTTAAGCCCAAACCGATAGCCAGACCACCCATAGCAGGGGCTGCCTTACGTGATGTAGCTCCCATGATGATGATCAGAAAAACTGCTGTTAGGACAACTTCGCAAATCAACGCAGCGAGAACAGTATATTGGGTAGGCGAGTAGTCCCCATAACCATTAGTTGCGAATGTTCCCGCACCATCGGCAATACTAAAGTCGGCTTGCCCAGAAGCAATAGCATACACCGTAAAAGCACCAAGCACGCCTCCAATGACCTGCGCAATAATGTATCCAGGAGCATGTGAAGCCGGAAATCGACCTCCTGCAGTCAGACCTAGAGTTACAGCCGGATTGAAGTGGCCACCAGAAACATGCCCCACTGCATACGCACCGGTAACAACAGTTAAACCGAAAGCCAAACTAACACCCACGAAACCTATGCCAAGGCTGGTACCGTTAGGAGCGACACCCCAACCCGCCGCGAGTACAGCAGCTCCACAGCCGCCCAATACGAGCCAGAATGTCCCAAATATTTCTGCAAAAAGTGATCTTGTCATAATCTTATTTCCTAGACGTAAGTAACCAAAAGACAACAATAATTTGAAAGTACAGACAAAGACAAATGGCGTTTACTTGCAGAAATATTCTGTAAGTGTGATTACGATAATCAACTCCCAAACGATATTTCTCATGCAGAAGCATCGATGGTGTTAGCCGTTACTGCCGTTTGAGTCAACGTATAATGATAACACTACAGTAACAATCGCTGCCTTGTTCAAGTACTGCAAATACTATCGCAGCGTTTTAATGTTAAATGTGTGTAGATTTGTAAACTAAAGATGCACTATAAAGCTAGTGCCTAGTAAAACTTATAGTTGCATCATTAGTAAATACACGAATCACGAATTATTTATAGATGGTGTTTATCTTTGTAACGATTAGCAACACGACACACTTGTTAATAAATTTCTCAGTGCGTCTGCTCAACCCAAAAACTGAAGATGAGCATATAGATCAGACCTTCAAGTAATCCGATCTGTACCAAAGCTAGTGTGTACCACGAGTGAACACAATAGAGCAAACGAAATAGAGCACTTGAGCACTTGAGCAATAGAGCAATAGAGCAATAGAGCAATAGAGCAAGATATTGAAAATCCAGGTTGCTTATGGACTAGCAAGGCGGCACGACTTGCCTCAATCTGAACACAAGCAAAAAGATTTCAACAGCAGCCACACTAGTGTGAGTATTGTCTAAACCCGAACACAGTAAATCCTGCCTTACCGGGGCTCACCCTCCTCCGACAACATCATAGGCTAATTAGCTGCATGGCTTGCACCCACATAAGCCATGTTTCCAACTGACCAGAACCTGCGAAATGTCGTTGCAGCTTAAAAAACAGTTATTACTGTCTAGGTTAACGAATTTCGGGCACAACCTGTGATAATGGAGCAAGGCAATGTTGAAACAGTGATGGCGGATAGCTAACGCCACATCATTGCTCATCATTAATCATCTCGACAAACGAAATTTCCCAGCTATCAAGTCACCACTATGAATCAAACTACGCAATCCGGGAACGGAAGTAATGTTGTTGTTACAGGTGTATCTAGTGGCATTGGCCAAGAAACAGCACGATGCCTTGCCCAAAAGGGATATCGCGTATTCGGCAGTGTGCGAAAAAGAGCAGATGGGAAACCGTTAGAAGATGAATTAGGCGATAAATTTCACACCTTGGTATTCGATGTGTGCGACAAAGATAGCCTAGAAAGATCCTCTGATATTGTTTCGGAAATAGTTAAAGACGATGGCATCAACGCTATAGTCAATAACGCAGGTCTAGCCTTATTTGGCCCTATAGAATTACTCGACGACGACGCCTTTGAGCATATTATCAAAGTCAATCTCTTGGGGACACGGTTCGTAACAAATGCATTCTTACCGTTGTTGCGTATTGGCAATAGAGAAGATCAGAGATCAAAAATAATCAACATCAGTTCTCTATCAGGAATATTTAACACCCCTATGAATGGCGCGTATTGCATCTCCAAACATGCGATGGAAAGCTTAGGCGAAATATATCGACGGGAATTATTTGGCGAACACATCGATGTGGTCTCTATCCGTTCAGGCCCAATACAGTCCGAGATATGGCGAAAAAACATCGATTCCACAAATGCTTATGAGGGAACTGTCTATGAGAAAATGGCAAAAAAAACTCACAAGATTATGGAACATGCTAAAAAATCTGCGTTGCCGCCATCCGTGATCGCAGAGCTGGCTTTGGACATTATTGAGGGTCGAAAGAAAAAACTCAGCTACCACATTGGAGAAGGGGCACGAATTTCGCAAATTTTGTCCTCGTCTTTGATGCCAAAACGATGGGCTGACAAATTAATTCATAATGCGCTGAACAAGAAGAACCAAAACACGCAATGACACCACATTTTTTACAATACGTTGGAGCTGCACTCGCCATACTTATTGGCTTAAATGGATTTTTCCGCCCTCTGCACATGGGACGCTTGGTTGGGCTTGCTGCTGACACCAAGGTGGGCCTTGTGGAAATTCGGGTTCTATTTGGTAGCTTTCTCGTCGTCCTTCCTGCCTTGGCCATAGTATCTCAAAAAGCTGAATTGTTCGAATTTTTTGGCATGGCAGCTGTTGCTGCAGCAATAATAAAAACGACCTTTACCTACTTGGACCAATGCCCTTTGAAAGCTATCTGGTTTGGCATAACCGTAGACGTCATCCTGGCGATTTTGCTTTTATGGTGAGCAGAGCTCAGTGGCACCTCGACGACTAAGCCACATCTCAGTGTGCATTTAAACGTTACCAATGCGCAGGCCAGCAAGATCAAAAACGTGGCATTTCTGTGGATCCACCCCTAATACGCAGCGATCACCCGGGCGCATATGATGTTCACCATCCAGTCTTGCCACAAGCTGCTGACCATCTTCGAGCAACAAGTGTACGAAGGCTTCTCCGCCTAAGTGCTCGAAAACTTGCACCTCACCCCGCAATTGCCCTCGCTCATCAACTCTTAAATGTTCGGGCCGGATACCAAGCGTGACATCGCCATCGGCGTGCACGCGTTTGCAAAGATGAGTCGCCCCTAAAGACACTTGCTCAGATTGACACGCCGCCTCGAGAAAATTCATCGCTGGCGAGCCAATGAATCCTGCAACAAATCTATTAGCTGGCTCTCGATAAAGCTCCAGAGGTGTGCCTACCTGCTCTACAGATCCATCTCGAAACACCACAATACGATCTGCCAATGTCATGGCCTCCACTTGATCATGTGTGACATAGACCATTGTGTTTTTTAACCGCTGATGCAACTTGAGTATTTCTACTCGCATGTGTACTCGCAATGCAGCATCAAGATTTGACAAGGGCTCATCGAATAGAAAGACCTGGGGCTCTCTAACAATAGCTCGACCTATGGCCACACGTTGTCGTTGCCCTCCCGATAATTCGCGTGGCTTACGACCCATCAAATCTTGCAAACCGAGAATATCGGCCGCTATATTGACGCGCTTGTCGATCTCGGATTTATCCACTTTGGCATGTTTCAGAGAAAAACCTAGATTGCCTCGCACATCTTTGTGCGGATACAACGCGTAGGACTGGAACACCATGGCAATGCCCCGATTAGAGGGAGGTTGATGATCAATGCGTTGACCATCAATATGAATTTCGCCTGCAGTGAGTGTTTCAAGCCCGGCAATCATACGTAGCAAGGTTGATTTGCCACAGCCACTAGGCCCCACAAATACAACAAGCTCACCGTGTTCAACAGCGAGTTCCATGTTCTGAATAACCGTTGTATCACCAAACGCTTTTTTAACTGATTTTAATTCTAGTGTTGCCATCAGCCCTTGACCGCTCCGGTTGTAATGCCGCGAATCAATTGGCGGGAAAAAATGATGTACATAACAAGGACCGGCATGATGGCAACAGACAACGCAGCCAGAACAGAACCCCACTTCACGGTGTATTGACCAATAAATTGTTGCACCCCAAGGGTGACAGTTCGAGTCTCCTCGCCGGGTGACAGGATTAAGGGAAACCACAGATCGTTCCAGATTGGGATCATTGAAAAAACGGCAACAGTGGCAATGACTGGACGCACCAGTGGCAGAACAACCTCAAAAAATATTCGATATTCAGACAATCCATCAATACGAGCACTGTCTTTAATTTCTCGGGAAACAGAGCGCAGAAATTCTGTGAAAATGAAAATGGCTATAGGCAGCCCTTGAGCGGTGTAGACCAGTATTAATGCGGTCAACGTATTGGTCAGGCCTAGGCCCACAATCAGGTCAAGTAACGCCACTGTGCCCAACCTGATAGGCACCATGATGCCAACAATGAGATAAAGGCTGATGAACGTGTTGCCTTTAAATTCATACTCAGATACAGCGTGTGCAGCCATAGCGCCAAAGAGCAATATGAAAAACAGTGACACACACGTAACCGTCAAGCTGTTGCCAAAAAACATCGGGAAATCACTGTTTGCCATGACACTTTCATAACCCTTCAGTGACAGCGATTTACCAATAGGCAAACCCAGAGCATCTCCAAAAATAGCTTTGCGGGTTTTGAAGCTATTGATCAGAATCAATACCAGTGGAAACACAGCTAGCAAAGTCCAGGCGAGCAATACGGCGTGTATCACTGTACTCGATAAATGGTCTTGAACGCGTCTCATGAGTCGTAACGCTGTAGCTTTCGCTGTACACCAAACAGATAACAACCAACACCTACAAGGATGATGAAAAACAGCGCTGAGGCAACGGTTGCCCCCATAAATTGATCGCCTAGCTGCGCTTGAAAACCAAAGAAGGTTCTAAACAAAAAGGTACCCATGACATCGGTTGAGAAATTTGGTCCTGCCAATCCTCCCTGAATAGAGTAGATTAAGTCGAAGCTGGCTGTAAAATTACCGATGTAGGTCAGTATGGACACAAGCCCCAGTGTGGGCAGTATCATCGGGAGTTTGACCTTCCAGAATATCCACCAACCGTTGAGTCCATCTATGCGAGCCGCTTCGATGGTTTCTTCGGGAATGTTCAGCAATGCGGCGTAAAACAAAATTAACGGAATACCGACGTACTGCCAGATCGAAATAAGTGTCACGGTGACCAACGCACTACTCTCCAACCCCAGCCACGGCTTAAACCATAGGCCAAGACCAATCGCCTCCATGGCATCGGGAGTAACACCCCACAGTGGCGAGAGAATTAATTGCCAGATAAAACCTATAACTACCACTGACAATAACGTAGGTAGAAAAAAAACAGTTCGGTAAATCGCTGCCCCCTTTAGCGTGGGTATGCTGAGCAGTGCCGCCAGTGCAAGCGCAATAGGATTTTGAATGAGCATGTGCATGATAAAAAGCACAACATTATTCTTGAACGCATTCCAAAACTGCTCAGCCCAATATGGCTCGCCGAGCAAACGCAGGTAATTGGCTAAACCCACAAACTGTGATTGCCCCTCATCGGACACGTACAACGACAATCGTAGCGATTCTACGATGGGGTAGATGGCAAAGACCGTGTAGATCAGCGTCGCGGGTGCCAGAAAAACCAAAATGTACCAACGGCGCTTTACATAATCAGGTATGGGGTTATCGGTGTGCATGAGTATAAAAGATACGCGGAGCACAAATAAAAAACCGAGCAAACAGCGCAAGCTGTTGGCCCGGCCACACGTATAGATTTCCTTTGTACAGCATAGGTAAAAGATTCATCTAACCGTGTATTTTTGAATAGCGTGCCTTATTCGGGTTTATACCAGCCGTCCAAGTTAGCTTGCGCTTCAACAGCTGCATCTTCAGGGGACATGCTGCCGTTGATAACATTGGCCGTTAAAGTCCACAACTGATTGCCCAGTGCCGGCTCCCCTCGCGAGAGAATTTGATGAGCCACACGAATGGTGGATTCACAATTGCCACGCATAGCAACAAATTCCTGCGCCAACTCATTCTCAACATCAATATCATGATTACCCAACGAAAAGAATCCTGGTGCGGCATTGGTCAGAAGGCCCGCAAATTCAGCAGACGTTGTCCACTCAAGAAATGTCGTCACGGCTTCCTTGTTTTCCGTAGCTGCATTCATGCCGATGCCAATATCCGTGTGGTCGCTGATATAGCACTTGCTGTTTGCATCCTTTCTAGGCGGCGCGAAAGCCCCCAATTCGAAATCTGCATTCTCCTGAAATCCTGTGATCTCCCACGAACCCGTTGGATAGATAGCAGCTCGACCCAAGGTAAACAAATTTTGGCTATCTGTGTAGCCTTGCGCCTGATAGCCATTGCCCAGATAAGAAGTCCACCTCTGCATCTGTCTGAATCCTTCAACGTAGGCATCATCGGTTAGTTTTGCATCACCGCTGAGAATGGCAAGACGCCCTTCCTCACCACCCCAGTAGCTCGGACCTACATTGGTATAACCCATAGTGGCCGCTTCCCATTGGTCTTTCGTACCCATGGCTAGGGGTATGTAGCTGCCCTCTTCCGCTATGGAGTCCAGCACGGAATAGAATTCATCTTCCGTGGTGGGTACTTCCAGTCCAAGCTCAGCAAATGCCTCTTTGTTGTACATGAAGGCGTGGATGACTGATGCCATGGGTACGCAAAATATTGCATCTCCCGAGTCAGTGGACCAAGCAGCTTTAGCGACATCTGAAAAATTCTCAAGACCTGCCATACCCTTTATATCAGCAAGGCTGCCAGCGTCATACATAGCCAGAGAATTGTCAAAAGGACGGCAAGTGATAATATCACCTGCGGTGCCTCCTGCTATTCTTGCATTCAGCGCAGCGTTGTATTCGGTGGCCGCAGTAGGCTTGAATTCAACGTCAATTTCCGGATAGGCCGCTTCAAATACCGGCAGAATTTTTTCATCCCAAATTGCCTGGTCGTCGGCGCGCCAACTTTCAATGGTGATAACGGTTTTTTCAGCTAGCGCAACACCTGACAAACTCATCGACACCGCTAGTGCCGCAGTCTTAAGTGCAAATCTTTGCATGAATTTTCTCCTCTTATCCTCATAATCGAGTCTCCCGATAGTATCGCCAATCGGCTCAGACGTAAAATGAAATGTGAGGCAGCGGGTGATGAATGTAAATACTGCGTGATTAAATTGCCCATGCTAATCACTTTGGGGCGTCGGAAGACACCCCAACATCAAGGCTTTAATATACTTACAACTTTCCAGCAGTATCTTCACTGTGCTTTGCATGCCTGTTAGTAAGGCGGAGCCTGTGCTTCGCAAACACACGATACCCACCTTCCATAATTGTCAGTAAAAAAGGCGTGTGTTTTATGATGGGCACTAATCGACGGTAGTAAGGCAAATGCTTCCAGATATTCAGAAAACCCGCGACGCCGGTGTGCATTTGCAGTGATTCATCAGCTACATGAATTCGATCCATCGCTTGTTGATGAGTAATACCTGCATCGAGCAAAGCCTGTTTGTCTTGATTAATATCTACCCATTTAATAGCGTTAGCGGCGTCCATTTTTTGCATCAATTTAACTTCTTTATTGCAAAGAGGACAATCACCGTCATGATAAACCGTGGCTTTGGGTGTGGCACTGTTGGTGTCGTTGGTCATTAAGCAGCCTTTTATTGAATTCTTGTCAAAGGTTTGGTTTAACGCCTCACTTGCAGACTTCCCAACCAGTACCTGTGTGATACCTCATTTTATGAATCTTGGATTAAACCACCAGACAAAATATTGGCGGAATACCGAACACTGGCACTGATCGAAGAAGTGGCCGTTTCATTTTCAGCCATAATGGAGCTACAAGTGTACGAATTTGCCAACTCGGCAGTAAAAGCGGCTTTTAATCGGTTCCCCACCTCACACAAGGCGCAACTACTTCAGTTACGCGACATGATACTGGCTACGGGGGATGCGCTGAATCTACCAGAGGGTATTGAAGAAACACTCAAATGGGGTGAGCCCAGCTATTTGCCAAATAAACCAAAGCTCGGATCAACCATCCGTATCAGTCAGTTTGACGATAACAATGTGGGGCTGTATTTCAATTGCCCAACCATGCTGGTTGAGAACTTTAGGTCTATGTATGGCGACGAACTCTCATACTCAAAAAATCGCGCGATAGTGTTCAGCACAAAGTCGCCATTGCCTGAAAACATAATTGCAAACTGTACACGAATGGCCCTCAGATACCATCTGGACAAAGTAACGCAAGTCATCTGTTAGTCGGTTCCTACAACACTACACTCACCATCATCCCACGTTGTGATGGCGCGCCTGTTGAATAGTCCTCGTCAGTTAACGATTCGGTAAACCAGCCCACCTTTTTTCGAATGCATACGGCAACGTTGTTGCATACAATGTCCTAATATTCGATACTACAAGTATGTGGTTTCAAAAAATCCCATATCTCCTTATTTTTACTCGTCTTTTAACATTTTTATTGTAAAAGCGAACCGACAGCACACCACCATGTTAAAGCCAGAAGACCATGAGCCCAAAATGCACTACCGAGTTTGCAATTTTTGTGAGGCCATGTGTGGTATCGAAGTCCTAGTAGCACATCAGGAAAATTCTGATCAACCAGAAATTACCGTAAAGCCTGATAAAAACGACCCCTTCAGTAAAGGCAGTATGTGTCCTAAGGCGCCGATACTCAGCGCTCTGCAATCAGACCCTGATCGTTTACGTTATCCCGTAAAACGTGTTGGCAACGAATGGGTAGACATATCGTGGGCTGATGCCTACGCAATGGTTGAAGAAAATATAAAACGGATACGTGATCAACATGGACCAGATGCCATTGCCAGTTACTTAGGTAATCCTATTGTTCACAACATGGGCATGATGCTTTTTGTAAAAAAACTGACGGCAGCCATAGGCTCAAAGAATGTCTTTTCAGCAACTAGCATGGATCAGCTTCCTCACCACTTTGCAGCACATTTCATGTTTGGCCATGAATTTCGAATTCCAGTACCCGATGTCGATCGCACCGATTTCATGATCATCATGGGTGCTAATCCGATTGCCAGTAATGGCAGCATCATGACCTCAGCAGGTATTCGTGAACGGCTAAAAGACATCGAGAGCCGAGGTGGCCAGTTTGTTGTGCTAGACCCAAGAGAAACTGAAACAGCCAAAATTGCCACTGCTCATCACTTTATCCGTCCGGGTACTGACGTCTATTTTTTACTGGCATTTCTTCATGTTTTGTTCAGAGACAATCACATCAAGCTTGAAGGATTAGAGCAACACCTCAAAGGTCTTGAGGCGGTAGAGTCAATAAAAGATAGCGTTACCCCCCAACAGGCAGAATCGATAACAGGTGTTGCAGCGACAGTCATCGAACAATTGGTGAAAGACTATACCGATCAGGACAAAGCCGTTTTATATGGGCGAATGGGGCTCTCTACTCAGCGTCATGGTGGCCTGTGTCACTGGTTAATCAACATCATCAATATTCTCTCAGGCAATTTTGACAAACCCGGTGGGATGATGTTTCCTACTCCTGCCATTGAACTAGCACGAGGTCGCGGCCAACAGAACAAATTTGGTCGCTGGAAAAGTCGCGTTCGTCAGATGCCAGAGTTTTATGGCGAATTACCAGTATCAGCAATGACAGAGGAGCTAACCACTGGCGGTGAAGGGCAGGTTCGTGCATTCATGACCATCTGCGGCAATCCGGTTTTATCTACGCCAGGCGGAGGCAGGCTAGATAACGCACTGCCAGATATCGAGTTCATGTTTTCAATAGACAACTACATCAACGAGACCACTCGCCATGCACACCTTATATTGCCCACGCCCAGCGGATTAGAAGTTGAACACTACGATCTGATATTCAACTTAATTTCGGTGTCCAACAACGTCAAGTACTCCGAGGCACTCTTACCGCCAGCAAAAGACCGTCCCTACGACTGGCAAGTGTTAAAAGAGCTTATCGGTCGGCTGTCAACTTCAGGTCCAGGCTTGCTGCATAAACTGGAAACACCGCGTCGCGTCATTAACGTCGGATTAATGCTTGGCGCCTATGGCAAGCTCAGCCATCCTAAGCGTTGGTTCTCAGGGCTAACACTGAACAAAGTTATTGAGTCCGGCCACGGAATTAGCTTAGGGCCACTGGTGCCACGTGTGCCAGAGGGCATGATGACCCATGACAAAAAGATCGATCTCTTGCCTGACGTGTTTTATCAACGCCTGAAAGAGGTTATTGATGAAGGCATGACCAATGACACAGCTATCAGCAACACTGATCTGGCAAATCAACAAAAACACAGTAGAGAGGCACCTCCCGCAGAGTTCCGTCTCATTGGTCGACGCCACGTCAGCACAAACAATTCCTGGATGCATCAGTTCCGCAAGCTTAGTCAAAGCCGTCAGGTCAGGTGCACTGCCATGATAAGCAGCGTTGATGCGCAACGCCTAGCCATTGCAGATGAAGACCTGATAACGGTCAGCTCAACAAAGGGCTCTATCACTTTGCCTGCAGAGGTCACCGCGTCCATGATGCCAGGCGTAATCTGTATTCCACACGGTTTTGGGCATACGCGCAGCGGCACCCGCATACCTAACGCAGAGGCAAAACCAGGCGTTAGCGTAAATGACATAACAGATCATGAGCATGTTGACCCGCTCACCGGTAATGCCGCTTTCTCTGGCTTGTCAGTTACCGTTGAAAGAATCAGCTCAACCAGCCGACAATCCATTGTTGAAGGCAAACCTCTAACCGTCTTGTTCGGTTCGCGTACTGGCAATGCTGAATTCACAGCCCAGGATGTAGCCAAACGTGCAGAAAATTATGGACTAATCGCAGACCCCATTGCACTGGACGACATCAGCCTAGAAGATCTTGTCCATGCGCAGAGAATTCTTGTTATCTGCAGCACCTACGGTGAAGGGGAGCTACCCGACAATGCACAAACACTGTGGGAGGCGCTAAGTGCAACTAATGCACCACGCCTTGATCACAGTCATTTTGCAGTGCTTGCATTAGGCGATCGAAGTTACAGCACCTTTTGCGAGGCAGGTAAAACATGGGATGCAAAATTCCAAGAACTTGGAGCAACACGAATCGCCGATCGAGTAGACTGCGACGTGGATTACTTTGACACCGCTGAGCAGTGGATGGAGTCGGTTTTACCGGCGATAGGTGAAGTCGGTGATCAGGATACGATTGTGTCGAAAACAGCCAGCAACGATTCACACGTTAGATACGACAGAAATAACCCACTAAAGGCTCAGCTCGTTGACAAATATCGACTCACTGCGCAGTCATCGTCCAAGGAAACTTACCACTACGCCTTGTCAATTGCCGGAGCTTCAGTCAGCTACCAGGTTGGCGACACCTTAAATGTACTACCTATAAATCGTGAACCTCTAGTACAAGAACTCCTAGAACTTATTGGTAGCGATGGAAGCGAGCAAGTAGCGAGCAGCTCGAAGAGCTTGCACGAGCTACTACTGACCGATCTTGAAATACGAACGCCGTCTCCAGCGCTGCTAGATACCTTGGCAGAAAGATCACCAAACTCAGCCGTACGCAACCTATTGAGTGACAGTGATACTGCTGCAAGAGAAGAATACCTGTGGGGCCGTGACATTGTTGATCTCTTAAAAGACAACCCTGACGTTATCACCTCTGTAGAGTCGCTGCTAAAAGTACTACGACCACTGACTCCACGCTCATATTCTATCTCTTCAAGCCTCAATTGCCATCCAGACGAGGTTCACTTAACCGTGGCAACAGTAAGATACAACACAGAGGGCAAACTACACAGTGGCGTGGGTTCAGGTTATCTGGCCGACTTGGCGGAACCCGGCGATGCTGTCAACGTCTACTTTGCACCTAACAATAGTTTCTCATTACCCGCCGATGACAGCACACCCATTATTCTCATTGGGCCAGGTACAGGAGTTGCCCCTTTCCGTGGCTTCTTACAGGAGCGAGAACACCGTAAGGCCACAGGAAAATCCTGGCTCTTTTTCGGTGATCGGAATGCTGTAACTGACTTTCTTTACCATGATGAGTTGAACACGTACCTGCAGCAAGGATTATTGGCGCGTCTCGATCTTGCTTTCTCACGTGATCAGGAGAAAAAAATCTACGTACAAGATCGAATGTTAGAGAACGCCACAGAATTTTTTAAGTGGCTACAAGACGGCGCCGTCGTTTACGTGTGTGGCGATGCTGGACATATGGCTGCAGATGTCGACGACATGCTACATACCATCGTTGAACAGCAGGGTAATTTGACGGCAGACAATGCAAGTGAATACGTAAACCAACTCCGCAAGAATAAACGATACTTACGCGATGTCTACTGATACTCCCAACACACAGATTATTACTCCGGCATCTGAACCGGAAACCAGTAATTTTGTACGCGCAACCATTGCTGGCGAATCTTATGTTCAGATAGATCGAATGAACGAAACAATACCGTGGTCAGAACCTGTGCACGCGCTCAATTGGTTTAACACTCGATGGTTACCACTCTATAATTTTTATAATTTTATAGCAGCACGATCAGTTGCACGAGTGGGTGGCAAGCCCATTTTCAAAGGTGAGTTAATAAAACACATTACCGGCGATACTAACGATTTACGCTCTGTATTACTTATTGTTAGATACCCATCCCCGCTGCACTTTAAGAATATGGCAGAAAACCTCTATTTCAAAGTTGTCAGTATATTGCGCAGTTTAGCAGTGAAAGAATTTACGTTTTGTCTCACTCATATTGTGAAAGAGGTCAAGGTTCCTACCACTATTAATTCCACACTCAGCTATGCTGTACATCACTTTAGGGGATCCGTAAATACTATCGATAAAGTTCAGGCGGCTGTAAGCACATCAAATATTCAGATGGAATTTTCCAGTTGCAAAACCCATTCGCTAAGCACTGGCAATGCAAGTGGTGTCACTAAACCTATTCCAGCACTTATGAATGGCTTAATACTTCTCAGTGCAGCAGACAGTAGCGCACTAGAAACCCTTTTAACGTCAGCCGATTATCAGTGTATTGTTGACCAGACAGACAGCTCATTTATCGGATTGTTTAAGCGTGTAATGTAAACCGCTTTAAACGCGAGCAATTAATTTGAAGAGTAGAATATGATGCGAATTATCACGCTAATAACTGGATCAATCCTGCTTGTGCTGGGAATCTTGTCTTTAGCTACACCTATACCGGGTGGAATACTGGTACTAGCTCTTGGTGCGGGAATGGTCATCTGTACCAGTGAGACAGCAGCAAGCAAGCTCTGTGAATTCCGGACAACACATCCTCGCGCTAATCGCACTATAGTGTGGATGGAATCAAAAATGGGAGAGCGTTTGGGCGCGCCGTTGCGTGGAACCAGACCTATCCCAGATCCTATATCGTCTAAAACTGTGCCTTAAATTGGTTTAACTGAATTTGAACGGCGCAATTCAACGCACTGCTCATCGGTCCAATCGGGCGCAATTTTACGGCTACCCCAATTTTTTAGTTTACAAGAAACACTCATAATGTTGTTGAAACCTGCACTGTGTTTTGCGTGATCAAACATGACATGACCGAGCTCATGCACCATGATCCAGACAAAACAACGGTCACTAACGCGATTGCTCATCCAGGATGTGCCGGCAATGTCCAGTTGAAGCGAAGGCAAATACGAGAACGCAACATCGCGTGCAGCGGTAGAGGGTACGACAAACAGCGCTGGCTTTAGGACAGCATAGTTCGCCACTAGATGTTCTTGTGTTTCTCTGTTAATTGACGTATCCGGTGCAAGCACAACCGTACGAAGGGTTGCCTTTAATGTAATCTGACATTTCTCAAACAGTGTACTGGCAGCTGTAATCGCCGACTTCACAAAATCGATACTGCGCGCCTCATTCACGATCACTATGTTGACGTCTATAGACTTGTCGTTCGAGGTGTATGCGGTCTCTATGCTTGCTTCGTTACTGGCATCAACAACCACTAGATCCGTGGCACCTTTACTTGGGTTATTGTCTTCGGTTTTATTCACCTGTTGGCCAGAGTCAATGTCCACATCGCTACTGGCACAAGAGGACAAAAACACACTCAAGACAAACAACAGACAGAACACCGACGCGTAGTCATTGAATAAAGACGCCTGTTTGCCTTGCATTATGCGAGCCCTCGGTACAATGGCTCTAGATTCATATCGAAACGCTTCCAAGCATCCAGAGACGCTGTTGAGATAGCTTGCCTTGCTTGAAAAAAGCTTGCAGTATTGATATCGGATACAACATCTTTTTCTAACGTAGCTATGGGAGAGTAGTTCCTACCTAAAAAATCAGCGATATCTGTAAATGCTATTTCTGGATTAGTCACCACTGCTTCATAAGAAACATCGTACATCTGTAGTGGCAAAACTGCTTTCCAATGATGCATTAATCTATCGTACGATTTCCAAGCTCTGCCAAGCCCGTAAAGGTCATAGGTGAAGCGTAGCCCTCTGGCAAACAGATTCGTATAGCAAGAGACACAACAAGCATGAGACTCGCGCGAACAATGTAGTATTTTTGCACTTGGATACATAGCTGCAATAATACCTAAGCGCAAGAAATTACCCAACATTTTATCGACATAAAATGTACACAAGCCATTGCCCATCACCGCAGTAGTACTTTTATTTTTTTCACCCGCTCTAACAGGCAACGATTGCGAATACTGCTGACGCATATAATCGCTTCCTTTTTTTTCAAGGAACTCAGCACATTCAAACGCTGGCAATTGCTGCCCTGTAATCGTTGGCAAATCCATGAACAATCGACGAATAGTAGGGTGCTCACCTAGACCAAACGCTCCCATATGCTGTGTCAAGTTGTGTTCAAGCAGGGTTGAACCTGAACGTGGCATACCTACGATAAATACTAACCCCTCACCTCCCAGCCCCATACCTTTTGTCCGTTTAAAGTACGATGTTGAAAAATTCTTGATAATGCCGTCTATGTAAAGATCCCACGCATCAGGGTCAAAAGGATTCATGTCAGCATGAATTCTGTTAGCTTCATCGTAGGCTGAAAATGCCTCCTCAAAGCGCTGCTCCTTATCGAGTATCCGTGCTATAGAAAAAAGAAACTGCGCACGTTGCTCACCACTCAGTTGCTTGTTATCGGCTTGTTGCCGCCAGCGACTCATTTCATCTACAGTAATGTTTGACCGACCGTTGGCCGCTAGGCTGTAAGCTGCACGTCCCAAGGTGTTGTCAATAATCAATGCTTGTCGGTGGCTTTGCACAGCCTGTTCAAAATCACCCGCGACTTGTTCGCATAACCCACGCTGAAACGAGGTAATAGCGGACTGCTTCTCGGAGGCTAACAAAGACGTGGATGATTGAGGCTCTAACAATTGCCGTGCATCTGCATAACGACCTAGATTGATCATAAGACCGGTTAACTGTTCAATCAGACCCGCATCTAAGTTGACATTGCCTACAGCAAAAATTGTTTGTGTCTGTGCTTGATCAAGTAGTTGAGACGCTAACTCTGATCGATCTGTATCTATTAGTGTTCTAACGGCCTGTATCAGCGTTTGCGCATCGCTGTCTATATATTCTCTTATATCCCGAATATTATTTTCAGCCTGAGCAAAATTACCACTGCGAGCCAGCAAACTGATCAATTGCAACTTGATTGCAACAGCTGCACCCTCTTGTCTAGCCAATAATGTCAAATGTTCAATAGCCTGCTCAAATTCGCCGATTGCTTCGAGCGAATTAGCCAGATTCAGGCGGCAGTCTCGGTCGTTTGGCGAACGCTCTATGGCCGCTTTATAACTATCAGCTGCCTCAGAATATTGGGACTGATCAAATAGCGCATTGCCCAACATAAAATAGACATCTGCCTCATCAGAGCCTAGTGATAATGCTCTACGAAAATAATTTTCAGCTGTATTGTACTCCGCCAAGGATTGGTACAGCTCTCCTTGATGAAAGCTAATCAGGGCATTCTTTGGGCTTAATTTTGCCGCCTTCTCCAGTAGCTGTTTCGCGTGTTCATGCTTACCGAGTTGCAGCTTGAGAACACCACGCATGTGCAGTGCTTCCACATGGCGCTGATCACGTGAGAGTATCTTACTGTACAGTTTTTCTGCTTTATACAAATGACCTTGCTGGTGAAATCCGATCGCTTTTTGCAGTATTAAATCAGAAGACTGGGCCATTCAAATCACTTGATGCATACCTATAGGATGCCTGTTAGCGTACACCAGTTAGCCTGCCCTGAAAACAAAAAAGCCACTGAATCATTCTAGTGAAATGATACAGCGGCTTTATGCCAAAAGTAGACAGTTTATCTGTCGTCAATCATTAACCCTGAGGGCTTGATGTTTAGAAATTCAACTGAGCACCAAACGCTATCCGAGTGGCATCACCATCAGAGCCATCGGCATTTTCGAGGAAACCTTGAATTACCTCAACGCCGAAGGAGGATCGTGGGTAAGGAGAGAATTGATAATTGAGATGGACAGTTTGTAGATTGTCAATTCCATTAGATCTGTCTGGATC
>JALZWO010000008.1 GCA_023300375.1 Granulosicoccus sp.
GCGGCTAGACGTTTCCGTCTCCCTTCGCAGCAGAATTCTTGCCCACACGGCGCGAGCAATACTGGCAATGGTTATGGGATGGACATGCTGGGGGTTTATTATGGCGGCGAGGTGGGTAAGTCGGTCTGACGCATACAATGGGCAATGGTTAACACCTTGGCTTCCGTTGGCAGCGGTTGTAGTCTCTGTTGCAAGCTTGGGATTCTTCACTTGGTTCTTTTATTGGGTGATGCGCGTGGTAAGTAATCACATTCTGAATCATTAATACGCGACCCACTGGCTACACAAAGTGTAAGACTCTCACAGAATATTCATCAATACTGCTGCGCTTCTTTTCACGCCAATACGTTCGGATGCCCTGTTCTAGCTTGCTGTTCAGTTGGAAAAATCTGATTTACTTATTCACTCGATTATCGCGGCAATGCAATTGCGCATACTGATAGCCGCATCACTCTCAGATTTTAAATTCTTGATTCATGGCAGTTTTGACCGAACATAGCGGCTAGGAGCTTGTGTGGCCGATTAATTTCCGCAACACAATCCTGTCAGATTTTAGCGAACAGTGGATAACGCGCCCCTTTGGCGTTATCCCAACTGCCGCCTCTCTTGCAAGCAATTGCAGGCAAAAGCCCTTTGCAAAACGCATTTTCAGTTTCGTAAAGGGTACAATTATCTCAACCTAACGCACTATTCAACACCGGTTTAGCCTGACATGTCGACGATCAAATGCAGAACATGTGATTCACAAATGATCACTGAGCGCTGTGAAACCAGTGGCCACGCCGTCACATGCTGGCACCAGTGCCCATTGTGCAAGCAAGTCCGACTAACCAGTGAATACGAAACCAGCGCAGCTGGTCAGTATGCGATTGCAAATCGTGTCGATGACGACATGGACACCAATTATGGATCATCTCCTTACCTATGAGTGAACTTCAACTCTCTGCAAAACTTGTTGGCGATATTCAACAAGTGCTGCAACAACACGACCCTGCGTCGACAGATCCTGGTGTCACTTCCCAGTATCTTGTTGCGGTCGTTGGCTTTCTTCTGGGCCAGCAAGACATGCCTGCGACAGAAAAAAGTGATGTGATGGATCAGCTTGCTGCTTTCATGAGGCACGTTGCTGACGATGTTGGCAATCAGAAAAAGCAAGCTGTGGCACCTACTCCTCCCCCACAACAAGATGCGTTTGGCATCTGGAAACCAAAATCATGAGTCAAGCAACTGCACGTCATATCCTTGTCGATACTGAAGCAAAATGCCAGGCAATCATTGACGAAATCAAAGGCGGAACCGATTTTGCCGCAGCTGCCAAAGAGCATTCCAGCTGCCCCTCAAGTCGCGATGGCGGCAACCTGGGTACATTCGGCAAGGGCCAGATGGTCCCTGAATTTGAAACAGCCTGCTTTGAAGGCGAAGTGGGCGCAGTTCAGGGCCCCATCAAAACAGACTTTGGATTTCATGTAGTTGAAGTTACAAACCGTGACTAGGAACCCTGCCCGGTAGAAGTTAATCGGCTGCGCATATCCCCTTGCTTGCAGCTCGATGACTTCTACCCTGCATGCCGTCATGTCCAGTAAAACTGTGTCAGAACCGCATTTTTAACCGATGGATACGTTAAAAGGCTTCCCGACTGTTACATGGGCTGTATATTCTGCTTCCTGTCTGGTATTTTTGTCTACCTTAGTTGTAGCGCTCATCCCAGCTTTATTGGTGTGCAGGATTTCGCACAGAAGTCCATGGGGTGATCTCAAAACACCAGGTACAGGAAACAGCCGCGAAAGATGGATCAAGAACTTGATGATGCTTTCAGTTGGCTGTCTTTAACAGGCTCAAACGCGGTTCTAGACATGTTCGATGGCAATATACTTGAAGTATTTTCCAGCCTTCAACACAATGTGCGCACCATCTGCCACGACACAGTAGTGCGGCTGTTTGAAAACGCCGTCTCATCAAGCTCCTTAAAGGGGCGGCTAGAGGGACAGCCAGGGTGACAACGACCCCTCTTTTACCTGTGTTTATAGCGCTTGCAGCGGCCCTTGTGCTATGCGCAATAGTTTGTGTAAAACGCATCCTCTCACGTGAACATCTCAGTGTTCAGCGAACCATAGACTCGCTGCCTGACGCTGTTGCGATCTTCGACCGTAATGGAAAACTTCGTGCCGTTAATCGCAAGCTGGAAAAGCTGCTACCACTATCGATTGATCGGTCAGTCTATGCTCAAACCGACACCCACGAACTCTACTCTCAAATTTCCTCTGATAGCCTTGCCGTTGGGCGTGCACGTGAAAAAGCCCGTGAAGTGGCCGACGATCCGGATTCCACACTCAACTTCGAATTACCCAGCTATGGGCGAAAATCACTGTCAATAAAAGAGCGACCCTCAATTGGTGGCGGCACCACCGTGTCCATCTATGGCAATGGCTCGATGAATCAACAAGCCAAACGGATAATCGATCCACTAACTGGATTACCTAACAGGCAGAGCCTAGCAAACGAACTGGCCAATCGCTGTGCTCATGCACGCAGTGAGCTGTCGTTGATCATAATTGACATCAAGAGCTTTAGACAGATAAACGACACCTATGGCCTTGGATCAGGCGACGCACTACTAAAGCAGACCGCTAGCTGCATTCAACAAGTTATGCCTGCAGACGCTTTTATCGCCAGAACAGCCGGTGATGAATTCAGCGTATTGCTTGAATCAGATGTAGGCCGAGCATCTATCGAGAACTGCGCCTCTGAGCTCCTTAAAGTTTTGCGCCAAGGCCTCAATATCAAAGACATGAACGTTCCGGTGCGCGCAAGTGTAGGCATTGCCTATGCTCCAGAACACGGCAATACAGTGTCTAGCCTCCTGCAAGCTGCAGACAGCGCGTGCGCACATGCAAAGCACTTAAGCGACAACAATCTGGTTGTTTATAACTCGTTTCAGCAAAGGCAAGCCAAGCACCGGCATCAACTGGAAATCGGACTACAGCAGGCGATCAAAAAAAATGAATTGACACTGCAATATCAGCCACAAATAGATACCAAGAGCAAAACCACAGTTGGCATGGAAGCCCTATTGCGCTGGAACAGCGGCGAGTTCGGTAAAGTCTCCCCGTCCATTTTCATTCCCATCGCTGAAAAAACAGGCATCATTAATCAGCTGGGCAAATGGGTGTTGGAACAGGCCATGCGCGATTATCAGCGTCTTGCCACATTTGGTATGTCACGCGCCGTACTCTCAGTTAATCTGTCGCGTAAACAGCTGGAGGATGGTCAACTCGTCATGGCCGTCGAAGAGTTGCTGGAGACCACCGGGTTCGATCCTGCGAAACTGTGCTTCGAGATCACCGAGACAGCACTGGCCAGAGATACCGACAAACTGCACAAGCAATTGATTGACCTAACATCGTTGGGTGTGAGGTTGTCGATTGATGATTTTGGTGTGGGCTATTCTTCGCTCAAGGAATTGCGTGACTTCCCCATCTCGGAAGTTAAAATCGACAGAGAGTTCGTAACGAATATCGCCAATGACCAACATAGTCAAGATATCGTCTCCGCCATTGTTGATATTTCGCGCAGCCTAGGCGCTGTGGTGGTTGCCGAAGGTATCGAGAATCAACAGCAATTTGATAAAATTGCCGAACTAGGCTGCGACCGCGCCCAGGGCTACTACATCAGCGAGCCGATGGCAGCTGTTACCTTTCCTGACCTAGTGCTGGATTCGTAAAATACATCATTCAGAACGCGCGGAACTCCATTTGTTTTGGTGCTTGATCGTCGATATCAGCCAAAGAGCTGAATGCCACACCCAGCAAACGCACGCCATGACGGTTATCGATGGCCAAGGCTTTACTTAAAAGCACTGGAAGTGCCCGAGCCAACACACAGTGATCGATGTCGCCAGATGGATGCGAGTAGGCCCGTGTCAGTGTTTCAAAATCGCCAAAGCGCAGCTTGACGCTGACTGTGCTCGCAGTCAGTCGTTTTTCAGCCAGCGACGTGAGTAATTCGCTACCTAACGACTCCAGAACCTCAAGCATCGATTCAGTGCTCACAAGGTTTTCAGAGAACGTTCTCTCATTGCCCATCGAGCGCCGCGTTCGAGAACTGCACACTGGCCGATGATCGATACCTCTCGATGCCTTATAGAAATAAGCTGAACTTTTGCCAAACTCTCGCTCCAGCTCCGCCAGTGGCCATGCCTTCAAATCACCACCTGTATGGATGCCAAGCTCTTTCATGCGTGCCTCAGTAACCCGACCTACCCCGTGAAACTTGCCAATAGGTAGTTGCTCTACAAAGGCCTCTCCCTCGTTGGGCCGAATACAATACAACCCGTCCGGTTTATCGAAATCGGAGGCGATTTTCGCCAGGAATTTATTGTATGACACACCGGCAGAGGCCACTAGAGCGGTACGCTCGTGTATCGCTTTGCGTATTTCCTGTGCAAGCAGCAGCGCCGACCCACTAAACAAATCACTGCCAGTGACATCAAGATAAGCCTCGTCAAGAGACAAAGGCTCGACCAAACTGGTGAATGAACGGAAAATTTCTTGAATTTGGCTCGACACCATCTGGTAGTCGCTGAATCTGGGTTTGACAAACACCGCATCTGGGCATCGCCTGCCCGCCTCGGCACTGGGCATTGCAGAATGAATGCCGAATACTCTTGCCTCGTAGCTGCATGCGGCAACCACACCTCGACCATTCGGCAAGCCACCCACAATGACGGGCTTGCCTCGCAATTGGGGGAAATCACGCTGCTCCACAGAGGCGTAAAACGCATCCATGTCCACATGAATAATTTTTCTGTGAATTTCTTTATGCTGTGATGTGAACGACATGGGCCTGTGAGAAGGTATTTGCTTTAGACTCTACATCACACGTGTATAACAAAATGGAGCAACATAGTGTCGAGTAAAGCCGGCGTCGAACTCAAGGGTGGCATGTACACCTTTATGTCGCTCAAACTCCACACCAGTGACACTGACATCATCAATCAGCAACTCGCTGATAAAGTACAACAGGCCCCTGCATTTTTCAAAAATACGCCTGTTGTCGTCGATTTTTCTGCACTGGAAGCATTAACTGACGAACAATTTGATGCCAATGAGCTCATCGAATGCGTGAGACGTCACAAACTGGTGCCGATAGTGGCCAGTCTTAGCAACAAATCTTCACCGCTAGGGGACTCAATCGCGATACCATTGATAGAAGGTAGCGTACGTAGCGCTGCTACGCAGAAATCTACTGAAAAACAATCTAGTCAGGAGCAAACTGAAGAGCAAAACGAGCCTAGCTCCGCCATAGAAGGTAGTACAATTTCAAGAGAAGTGGAATTTATTGTCAAGGCCCCGCTGTTTATCAATAAGCCAGTACGTTCAGGACAACAGATTTATGCTCGCGAAACTGACTTGATCATCATGGGTCCGGTGGGTCCGGGAGCAGAGGTCATAGCAGACAACAATATTCATATTTACGGTCCGCTAAGAGGCAGAGCTTTATGTGGTGTTTCAGGAAATGCCTCAACACGCATTTTTTGTACATCACTAGAGGCTGAATTAGTATCTGTAGCAGGCAGTTTTCGCATGCTAGAGACAATACCTCCAGAGCTGCGCGGCAAGCCCGCACAAATCTGGCTAGAAGACGGCAAGCTAAGAATAGAGCCGTTGTAGGATATTTCGGAACACGTTAATTATTAGTCGTTGTAAAACAGGTTTTTTTAGGAGTGGGAGTTTGACTAAGACAATCGTCGTAACCTCGGGCAAAGGTGGAGTCGGCAAGACGACTACCAGTGCATCCATTGCAACCGGGCTTGCAAAGCGTGGTTACAAAACCGTGGTGATAGATTTTGATGTTGGCTTACGCAACCTTGACTTGGTCATGGGTTGTGAACGTCGTGTAGTTTACGACTTGGTCAACCTGGTCAATCAGGAATCTAGCCTTCATCAGACGCTTATTAAAGACAAGCGCATAGAGAATCTATACATCCTGCCAGCCTCGCAAACACGCGATAAAGACGCTCTGACCATCGAGGGTATTGCACGTGTAATGCACAAGCTGAAAAAAAGTGATTTTGACTACATCATTTGCGACTCGCCGGCAGGTATCGAAAAAGGTGCAAAAATGGCTCTATATTTTGCTGATGAAGCCATAGTCACTACCAATCCTGAAGTCTCCTCTGTTAGAGACTCAGACAGAATTCTCGGTATTTTGCAAAGCGAATCAAAGCGCTCCAAAATGAACGAGGAGCCAGTGAAAGAACACCTGCTAATCACGCGCTATAACCCGGGACGCGTTAAAGATGGACAAATGTTGAGTGTGGACGACATCGTCGACCTACTCGCTATCCCTCTTCTTGGCATCATTCCAGAGTCGCCAACGGTACTCGATTGTTCAAATGAAGGTAAGCCTGTCATTCTGGACGATGACAGCGAAGCGGGCCAGGCTTACTCAGACGCCATCGATCGCCTACTGGGCGAAATCACCAAGCCACATCGCTTCATGGAGGCCCCTAAGAAAGGCTTTCTGTCGCGTCTATTCGGATAGAGTGTAATGGGCTTTTTCAAATTTTTTCAATCATCCAAGGAAGACCAATCTGCCAAACGGGCTAAAGACCGCCTACAGGTTTTGATTGCACACCAACGAACCGATCGAACTGGCCCAGATTACCTGCCAATGCTTCGGCAAGATATTCTGGACGTAATCAAAAAATACGTTTCGGTCGGTGACGATGCACTGTCTGTGCAGGTAGATCAGCAAGACGATTGCGATGTGCTTGAACTGAATATCACGTTGCCCGAAGACGCAGAGGCAACCGCCAATGCTCTGTCGGTTGCCAAACGCCGTGCACAAGAACGTGCACAAGAGGCTACTGGCGCTTAGCTTTCGCAGCGTTAGCACAGCTATCCTTGCAATTGTCTCTTCGAGTGCGCTTGGCTTTATTTATCGACTCTAGTCATAACCAGAGATAAACTGCAGGCAGTAAAAGTACGCTGCCCCCAGCTGCCCAGGAGTCTCCTGGCAGCAACGTTTTGCCTGAAAAAGCCAAGCAAAGATGCCTGCCGGATGAATACAGTGGCTCTGGGAAGCGGATAGACAAGCGCACTGGCACATTATCGACTTTACAGATAGCAGAGCAGCCAAACACACGGCGTCCGGCCCTCGTTGCTCACTGACACCAAACCTGCCACCAAACTCCTGCGAAGGACTGACATGACCCACAGTCGTGTCGTTTTACTTGGATTTGCCGTGAACGCCCTTCGTTCACCGGCACTCGGGCTGCTGAACGCTTTTACATCCACAACAAAAACCTTTGGTGCCTTGTGAATTTTTAGCAAACCACTGCGCGTCGTGGGCAGCTCGCCACAATTAACACCACAAATCCTAAGACTAAATTTTCTTGTGCACTGAATTTTTGTTGCAAAAAAACCACTGCAATAAAACACCATAGGTAGAAGTTAGGTTATTCTTCATATTAGAACTGGCACATCGGTGTATCTGTTCTACACTCTTCCTGTCCGGCGCCGCTGTCCACGTCAATGTTTTGCTAAAACGCAAATAGTTGTTGCATTATTCCGACACGCTGACTAAAGTTGCTTCGCTGATACACAAATGTTGTTTATAAGAACGCTATTACAGCAAATATCTGATTGGAGAAAACATACAATGAAATGCAACAAGACTTTAATCGCAGTAGCAATCGCCGGTATTGCTGCAGCACCCATGATGGCCTCTGCCGACACAACACTGTTTGGTGTTGTTGATATCCAGCTCCAAGGAACTGATCAAGACGACGTCGACGCGGCACCAGCCGTCGTAGCAAACCCTGCCGCTGGCATTGAGGCATCAGACGAAGTATTTGCTTCTGAGCCTGGCGACATTCGAATCGCAGCTGACGACGTTCTATTCGGACTCACTTCCGAGCACAAAACCAACTTAGGTGTAACTGGCTACGCCAGCCTCCGTGTTGATATGAACAGACTCTCAAACGAAGGCACTCAAACTTTTGACCCGTTCAACACGCCGGGCAACGATGACGATGATCTGGTAGTCACATCACTGGGTTCCGCTGATTCAATCTTCGTCGGCCTTAAAGGTGGTTTCGGTAACATTCGATTCGGTGAGACATTCAACCCAGTTGAAGCTGGTCAGGTTGCTAACGATATTTTCGACGTAGCTGGCGATATCAACGGCGGTATTGGGTATAAAGGCGGTTTCGGTCCAGTTACTGTTCAGGCTGCTTGGTCTCCTGAGCAAAACGAAGACGTAACAGCACTCGGCGGCTCATTCAACTTTGCCGGATTTGGAATTGGTGCAGGTTTTGAAGAACGTGCCGATGTAGATGCATTCTCAGTTGGTGCTTCTTTCTCTTTCGCCGGTGCTGCAATTGCTGCTAACTTTTTCACCGTTGACGAAGATGGTGGAACTGATGGAGATCTTGAGTCAGTCACAGTAAAAGTGGGTTACTCAATCTTTGGTGCCTCTGCTGACCTCACATTCGCCCACCGAGAAGATGATGGCGACATTGATGATGACTCAGTGCGTCTTGACCTGTCTTACAGCCTTGGTGGCGGCACGTCAATCAGCTCACGAATCACAGCTGATGATCCAAACGTTGGTGAAGATATTCTTTCTTACCGTTTAAAGCTCAGCAAATCTTTCTAAGATTACTTAGCTAAGTTAGTTAGAAAAGCCCTTCTTCGGAAGGGTTTTTTTTGCCTATTAAAAAGACCTCAGAGCATGAGATAATACAATCTCCCAAGTGACAACCCGTAAGGCAATCGAGACTGATGGAAAAAGGCATATTTGCCTATATTCTTAAATACAGCAGAAAGCAACAGCTCACGTTGTTGCTGATGACTGTTGCCTCGTTCCCGTTTTACTACCTGAGTCTTGATTTACCTAAAACGATTATCAATGAGGCCATTGGTGGCATCGATTTTCCTGTAACCGCCTCATTGAATGTGTTGGGTTTCCAACTGAATTTCGGTACCTACCAACAAATTCCATACCTGCTATTGCTGTGCCTTGCTTTTCTAGCGCTAGTTTTTATCAACGGCCTGTTTAAGCTCTTCATCAATATTTACCGGGGTTTGCTGGGCGAACGTATGCTGCGGCGTATGCGACTGCAACTTATTACCCGGATAATGGAATTCCCATTGAAGCGTTTCCGACGCACCAGTCAAGGCGAATTAGTGTCAATGGTTAATCAGGAAACCGAACCACTGGGCGGTTTTATTGGTGAATCTATTTCTCTGCCCCTCTATCAAGGTGGGCTGCTATTAACCATTTTGACGTTTATGTTCGTGCAGGACTGGCGTCTTGGGCTAGCCTCTATTGCCTTGTACCCAGTACAAGGCTGGATAATTCCAAAATTACAAAAGCAGATTAATTTGCTCAATCAAGAGCGCACTCTGCGTATCCGAAGCCTGTCTGAGAATTTGGGCGAAGTGGTCGCTGGCATTAATGAAGTCCATGCTAATAATAATTTGCGATTCTATGATCACCATTTCTCCACCCTTCTTGGCGTTATCTACTTTATTCGGGTAAAAATCTACAAGAAAAAATTTCTGATCAAGTTTCTGAACAATTCGTTTGCTCAAATAACGCCGTTTTTCTTTTTTCTTATAGGTGGCGTGCTCGTCATACAAGGTGATTTATCCATCGGCGCATTGGTTGCAGCACTAGCAGCGTACAAAGATCTTTCACCACCATGGAAAGAGCTTTTAAGTTGGTATCAAGGTCAGGCAGATGCACGGTTACGATACTCAGTACTTATTGAACAATTCCAGCAGGATGATGATTTAACATCAGCCCCGAAAGTACACACTGAACCTGTCAGTCAACAACCTGCCCTGCCCATGGTTGCCAGTAGGGTCAGTTTTACGCAGGGCAATAGAGGTCAGGATATCGAAAATGTATCGTTGACTATTGAATCTGGCGACTGGATCAGTTTGGTTGGCTCCAGTTCAAGCGGCAAAGGTACAGTAGCGCAGATTTGCGCACGGCTTCTTGACCCTACCGACGGTAAATTACTGTACGCCGACCAAGACAGTCAACACGTGCCCCGCGCAGCCACGACTATGTCAATCGCCTATGTAGGACACGATTCTTACGTGTTCTCGGGTACGGTGCGCAGTAATCTTTTACAAGGGCTTAAACAACAACCACAATCCACACGAGCCAAAAACGAGTCCAACTCATCACCTGTTAAGCATATTACAAAGGACGAATGGGAGCGTGAAGCAAGCCTCTCAGGTAACAGCAACCTTGCTTTGGATACCGATTGGATTGACTATCAAAAAGCAGGTGTAGATAACTCGGAATCATTATCGGAAAGCATCGCAAACGTGCTCAATACGGTGGGCGCAGCTGATGATGTCGTCGGCAATGCGTTGTCGCAACAAATCAATCCGCAAGAAGATCCAGAGCTTGTAAAAAGCATCATTGAAGCAAGACACTTGTTCAAAGAGCAAATCATGGAACAAGGACTTGGATCTGTTGTGGAATTTCTAGACCCAGATCAATACAACGACAATGCATCACTTGCCGAAAACATCTTATTTGGTATATCAGACTTACCTGAATTCTCTACAGAGGGCTTAACCAATCATCCCGTGCTACGTAAGTTATTGGAAGAATATGATCTAGCCGATGTATTAGACGACACAGCTGTCGAGACAGCGAAAACCCTGTGTGAGCTATTTATGGATCTACCTTCAGATCATGAATTTTTTAGCCGATACGATTTGGTCAATGCGGAGGATCTGGAGCAGTTCGACCGCATACTGCGCGTACTAAGAAAGCAAAAATCAATTGCTAAACTGGGCAACAAGGACAAGGTACTTATCCGTTCTATCAGTTACAAACTAGTTAGCGGACGTCATCGCCTGGACATGCTTAGCGATGATATGAAGCAACGTGTTGTGAAACTTCGTAAGGATTTTGCACAAAGCCTTGATGAAACTGCTCGCAGCCACATAAACTATTTTTCTCCAGACACATACAATCCCCTGGTGTCTATCAGAGAAAATATTATTTTCGGCAGAATTGTTTATGGACGCCTTGGCGCACACAAGAAAGTGCAAACAATCATACTCAACGTACTCCAAAGCCTGAACTTGATGCCGCCCATTTACGAAGTTGGCATTTCTGCCAATGTGGGATTGGCTGGAAGTCTTCTTAGCGTCACTCAACGGCAAAAACTAGCACTTGCTCGAGGGCTCCTAAAACGCCCAGAGCTGTTAGTCGTCTATGAGGGCCTTAGTGCAACCAGCACCGAAGAGACGCACGTCATATTGTCAAACATCAAAGAGCGGCACCCTGACATCAGTCTACTTTGGGTAGACGACGACACGCGGTTCACCGACCTGTTCGACAAATTTGCCTATTTCCAAACTGGCAAGCTCGACCGGCTGGAGGAGCCTTCCAAAGCAGTCAATCTGGCTAAAGAGAGCGATTCAGAAGCACCTCGGCAACTCGCCAACCCTGCCTCTGAAGAAACACGCAAAATGCTTAAAACGCTAGATCAAATCCCACTTTTTTCCATGCTCGACACCCATCAGCTTCATCTTCTGGCGAGGGCCTGTGAGTCTGTAACATTAGCAGAGGGTGAGCGGCTATTCGCGCAAGGAGATATTGGTGACGCGCTGTATGTGGTCGTTGAAGGTATGGCTGGTGTTTTTCGATCAAAAGATGGGGTAGAAACAAAGGTCGGTGAATATGGTACGGATGAGGTCATCGGCGAACTCGCCTTATTATCAGACAACCCTCGATGGGCCTCTGTTGATGCAATGTCTAAATTAAATCTACTAAAACTCAAACGTCACGTTTTCCTTGAAACGATACGCTCTAACGGTGAAATTGGTTATCAAATATTGCAAGTAGTGAGCAATCGCTTTACATCGACTAATGCTAATAATCCAGTTAAGTCAATTGACTCTTAAAACGGTTGAAAATCTCTTATGTCTCTTCACGAAGAATATGAACTGCTTAGTCGTATTGAGTTGTTTGAAAAATTAAAGCCTGTACAGCTCAAGCGATTGATCTTTGTTAGCCGTCGCTATCAAATCGAACCCAACGAGTATCTATTCAAACAAGGTGATGAAATGAGCCGAGTGTTCGCCATTATCTCTGGTGAGCTTTCTGTTCTGCTCGATTCACCCTCTGGTGAGATAAATGTAGCGATGCATTCTACGGGCGATTTAGTAGGCGAAATTGCGGCTATATCAGGAGCGGCAAGAACAGCCTCTATTCGTGCCAATACGTACAGCGAAGTTATCGGCTTTGAGCGCGATCAGTTTGTCGATACGGTAACTAGCGACCCACCTACTGCGCTCAGATTAATGCAACTGCTCTCTACACGTCTGACGTACCAGAACAACCAATTACGCAAATTAGCTCAGACAGGGGTATTAACTTGAATGTTTAAGAGCTCAAAGAAGCAAATATTACCGGTTTATACCTCGTGGGTTGATTCGTTTGATGATCGGCTGCAAGCTTAATCGGAATCATATTATTGACAAGAATTTCATCATTATTTTTTGGCAGATTTTGCTTCGAATACATCTACTGGGCTCTTGCGGCCACGTAGCAAAGCAGACCCTTGTGACGTAAACGCAAACAAGTCGTCTTTGCATAACTGGCGCGTTCTGGCAGAAATAAGGTTCGACACGTCCCTTTCCTTAGCGAGTTCCTGCAGGCGTGCTGCAATATTGACGTCATCACCATACACCGTGTAGCTCAAACGGCTGGATGTACCGACAAATCCGCCCACAACCTTACCGGTGTTAATTCCAGCGCGAGCTTTCAAAAAGAAGCCCCCAGACAATTCGGTCTTGCTTAATATTAACTCTATCTCTAATGCAGCCTCTACTGCATTGGTTGCATGATCTGGATCATCACTGGGCAAATTAAAACTCGCCAGAATCGCATCCCCTTGAAACTGACTGATTACTCCATGATGCCTCTCGATAGGCTCTGCGATAAGTCGGAAATATTCATTTAATGTTTTGATAAGTTCGTCTGGCGTCAAACGCTCTGCAAGAGTGGTAAATGACACTAGATCAAGAAACAGAATACTAGCCTCTCGTGTTTCTGTTTGCGTATCAATCAGTGGGCCTTCAGCACCCTTGATTTTCTCGGCCACACTCTCAGGTACAAAATGCGACAAATTTTGAGCACTGGCTTTGTTAATGATAGATAAGGTTAATAGACGCCTGCTGCGGGCAACGGCCAGGGTCAGTATTATTGTCACAACAAGAATAGAAATTACCTTGTCAATTTCCCCACCCACCAACACCGAGTTTGATGTTAAGTACTTTACATAATCTCTGGTGATCCATGACATGCCTGTCTCGTCTATCAGGGCCATAAACACCATAATAAGCCAACCCGCAGCTCCGACTAAACCTGATAACAGAACATAGCCAGGCTCCAGACGTAGCGCACGAAGCGATATAAATATAAATATATACAATAGCGTGGGGGATTTTAGATAGAAGGACGGTGGTTGCATGTACTGTAGATGAAACGACCAGATCAGCCCCATTAGAAGACCCATATCAACCAGTATGGACAGATTAAGCACCCAGTGCTTCAAATTTGTTCTGTAAGCCGTGAACAGACGTACACAGGTGAATAGAAAATAAGTACCTAAAAAGTAAGGGACCGGTTCAAACGCCGCGTTTTCAGGTCGAGTTGTAGGTGCATTGAAATACAACAGCGTAAAAACAAGCAAAATGAAAATCTGTATCCAACCAATCAGACGCTCACTGCTTTCTTGTTGTTTAGATATAGTTTCACTGATGCTTTTAGGCAAATTCTGATGGACACCACCCACCAACCAGCTTTGAGCCATATGAGCCCAAATTCGCAATTTTTCAGGAATTAAAGTCAAGGCAATATTTCCCGTTGTAAAAGACATACGAAAATTGAAAAAAACACCAGACACTCCTCGAGCGGTCTGGTTTATCAGTCATCATGTCATCAAAATGCATCATGTTTAGCTGATTATCTGGTATTAGAAATGTTCAAGCCTGACCCTAATCCAACTTCAAATCAAGCAACTGTAACTCACTGTACAAATGATCAATTTCATTTGGCTCAACCCGCTGACTAATATAGTATCGCGACACAGGTAGGTCTTCGGCAACGCCATGGGAATCAGGGTTTGGTACAAACCGACTGTCTGCACTTAATTTAGCGCTCGCATCCGGCAGCAGCGCATTGGCAAGTCCTTGGCTGTGCTCGGCAAATAAATCCAAGTTACTTGCGTACATCAAATCATACCAAGTGACATTTTCGCCTTTGCTTGTTACAGAAAAAAAGAGTAACGCCTGTTCCCCTCCCTGCTGTAACAATACTGGAGTGAGCGGCTGTGATTTCATATCATCCATCAGTTGTTGCTGATACGGCTCTAGCTGCGAATACCGGTCTGCCACAGCTACACACACCGATATGGGAGCAACTTTTGCAGAAGAACGTTGCCACACATAACGCGAACTTTCTAACACCTTAAATCCTAAGGATTCGACTATTCCCAATGGCTTCTTCGAATTAGTCAGTGTGGCATAGCTCAGCGACTTATCTTTAACAGCATCGAGCAACATGTCGCGCCCTAGACCTTGCCCACGCAATGACTTATCCAGATACCACGAGCTCATGCTCACCATGCGCTCAGATCTCAGACCTTGCTGAGCGTTGCCAATGAGTCGATCAGAATAAACCATCCCACAAAAACCTAAAATACCTGCCTCTGACTCCACGATGCGTCCGTAATCTGGCTTCTCGGACAACCAAGAATACGTCATCAGATTACGCCAACGACTCACGGGAATCCGTGAGTTCATTTTTGTATGCAACAAGGTGCAAATAGACTCTACATCATCACTTGTTGCAGCTCTAATTACAGCGCTCATGGCTTACCCTTGAAAACATCAACAGGTGCAATCCATTTTGCACCTGCATGGTTGCCAATAAATTCTGCCAATTTTTCACAAAATTGCCATCCGTGTTGATCAAGATCAATGTGATGCGTCAGAAATCCGGTATGTTCAGCCTCGTTTGCAACACCTGTTCGGCGGGCAGCAAGATGATTATTCAGTTGAGTGAGAGTCTTCTCCTCTCCAGCAAAAACTGTCCCACCTTTCCAGCTGATTGGATCGCAGTGGGCATTTGCCACTACAAAGTCGTCGTTTGGATGTAGGGTCGGTTGCGCGCCAAACGCAGATACTCCCACATAGTTAACACCTTTCAATCTCCCAACTACTTCTGGAGCGATACGATTCCACGGCGGCACAATCACTGGTAGAAACTGCTCACCCAAAAGTGCATTGAGGCGTTCACGCCCTATCAAAAGCTCATTCAACACAGCCTCTTCTCCACGATGAAGCCCGAGCTCCCACGCTCCTAGCCCCTGTCCTCTCGGCGCATGGTTAATGTGAGCATACCCGTGCTGAGCGATTCTTAGCAAAGGGGAGTCAGACACCGCAGGAGCCAAGGTAGGATTGGCGTTAGCCGGGATCACTGCAAGCAACAAACCAGTAGTGCGTGTCAACTTAATGAGTTGATCGAGTTTGGGGCCAGGCGCCACGGCGTCATCATCACGCCACCATAGCGTTGCTTGTTTATCGTCTGCAACCCAATGATTCAGCTCACTATCCAGCAGCTGCCATGGGGTCTTCACTGTGCTTGTGCTGCTTGATTTGGTCATGGAGTTATCATCTTTACGCAAAACACTTCGCTGGACACATTACCTACTCATACTACTTTGGTAGACAACGTAGGCACATCCTCCAGCCACGTTACTCAAAAAATTAACCCAACATTACCACTACTCGCTCAACTTGCAACTCCTTGTGCGGCAAGCTCTCTGAGTGTTCTTGCAGTGTTATGCGCACCATCAGTATTTAGCGTAGAAGCAGCTGATGACATATCTTGAGACAACGCAGCTCGCATAGCGTTCGCTAGATAGTCCACCGATAACTCACTTTCCTGCACTAGAGTCGCTAGTTCCATAGTCTGCAAACGCCGTGCCCTGTCCAGCTGTTCAGTTTCACTACCCATGCTAAATGGGATTAACAAACAACGACAACGAGCTTGCAATACATCCGACACGGTGTTGTAGCCCGCCTGAGATATCGATAGCTTTGCGCCAGCTAACAGACCGGTAAAGTCATCGCGAAAGCGTTGCAGTAGCACACCAGGGGGCGCAGAGCGCACCAACGACTGATAAACAAACTCTGGAAGATTAGGCCCAGTGATGACACACATTGACCCAAGGTCGTTGTATTGCTTGACGACACCGATAGCACAGCGCAACAATTTCTCACCCACAGCGCCTCCACCTGCAGAGACAACGATGTCAAATTGATCCTTTGATTGTTGAACGTCCTGTGCGCTGATGAGACCTGTATAGATGAGTTTTTCGTCAATACTAGCGGCCTCAGAAAAACTGTCGGACAGCTGCGCAAACGATTCATCGCCATGCACCAGCACCTTATCAAAGTGCTGCGATATCAACTGCGCCGTCTGGGCGTCACGCCCGGGTTTAGTTCTCTTTTGCAAGATATCGCGAACAGAGCAAATCAGCTTTGGCCGAGGCTGCGTGTTCTCGATAGCATCAATCAGCGGCAATAACTCAAAACGCACTTGGCGCCTTCCAAAAGGAAACGCCTCTAGAATGACAATATCAGGCTGAAAAGCTTCATAGTTCTCCAGTAGCTTTTCTCGTCGATGATTTCTATAGTCATCGTCAATGGGATTATTGTCGTCATCAACCAAGACACTGAAATCGTCTGCAGAGACGGCAATGGGAGGTAATTGAACGTGTCTAGCCCCGTCCACTGTGAAGCTTTGCACCGGTGACCCTCCCGATACCACCATGACGTCAAAATCGTGATGCACTAGTGCTTGCGCGATGCGTTTGGCACGCATCAAGTGCCCAATTCCTAACAAATGCTGAACGTAAAAAAGAATTTTCTTGTTGCGGGCCTCAGACATTCTTTGCCTTCGCTCGCGAGGGTGCAACTTGAACATCTGAAAACAATTCGAGCAATTGAGCAATGCTGGTGTGATGGTCAAAACGCGTGCGTATATTTGCCGCTGCCGCCTGACCAAGCTCCAAACGTAAAGTGGGATTTGTCATTGCTAGTTCAAGAGCATCTCGTAACGCATCCACATTATCAGGCTCCACCAGCAGTGCATCGCGGTGATGTTCGAATGCCTCCGGAATAGCTGATATATGAGTGGTAATGCAAGGTAAGCCCTGACTAGCTGACTCTACCAGTACATTAGGCAAGCCATCTCGATCCCCGTCATCGGTAATTCGGCACGCTAAAGCAAATAGATCGCATCGCTGATAGTGTTCAAGAACAACGCTCTGAGTCACCGCCCCAAGCCAAGTAATTTGCGCCGCAATTCCTAGGTTATCTGCCATTTGTTGCAAATTGCCTAACTCACCACCTCCACCAATGTGAGTGAAATGCCAATGCAGGGTCTTTGGCAGAGCCGCCAACGCCTGTAGCAAAGTATCTAAACCTTTTTTATTGACAGCTCGCCCAACACTCAACACGTTAACCTTCGTAGACGGATTACTACCATCATTAGGTGAGACAGATCGCTTAAATTCGGGGAATCGTTCTAGGTCAATGCCGTGATAGCTCAAGTGAACACTGGAGGGGTCAGCTGCAAGCGATTGCAAATAGTGATGACCTGTTCCAGTGCAGGTGACCGCCCAACGTGCACGTTTCAGTTTTAGCTGAAGTTCGCGCTTTTTTGATGTCCATATGTCCTTGGCGTGCGCAGAGACACTCCAGCCTACAGTGGTGATCTGACTTGCATAATCGGCCACTGATGCAGGGGTATGAATGAAGTGAGCATACAGCCATGTGCCTGACTCGGGCCACTCGTTAACCAATACCAGTGCTTGCCCAAATCGCCGAAATCGATTGCGTGTGAAGTCGTGTGCAAGATCTCCAGCAAAGCCAAAACAGGCCTTCCAGAAGCTAGCCTTTCCAAGGCACTTCACCAGCGCCTTGAGTACACGAACAGGCTCGTTATGAAGGTATTCAGGTAGGTACAACACTGGCGCGGTTATCTCATCATGAACCGTATGCTGACTGGCATCTGTTGGATGACGCAGCGAAACAATAGCGAGCGACACACCTGCCCTCTGAAGCCCAAGCAATTCCTGAGCAATAAAGGTTTCAGATAAACGAGGATAGCCTTTAAGGACAACAAGCAATTTTCCATTCATTGGAGCATTCATTGCTTATCCGATTGCTTATCCGATTGCTTATCCGATTGTTTCTGATGCACTTTGATACTGCTACGGGATAACATCTTCCCAAGCAATCCTACTAAGCCGGTTAAACCATCCAGTGCAAACTCAGTATAGCGCTGTGACGGTTTGGGTTTGTCTGGCAAAGCGACAAGTGCCGCCAGTAATTTATCAGGATCGATAGCATCTTCAGGCAAGATCATGTCAACAAGATCAAGCTCGGCTGCGCGCGTTGCTCTTATCAGTTGCTCTTCGCGAGGCACTGTGCGAGGAATAATAAGGGCTGGCTTGTCGAACGACAGTATTTCACAAAAGGTGTTGTAGCCACCCATGGCGACAACCGCTCGGGCGTTGTAAATGAGATCCTCCATGCGGGCGTCGAAATCGATTATCGTCACGCCAGAGATATTTTTTCCTAGCGCAACAAACTCGGCGCGTTCTTTACTCGGCATGTAGGGTCCCAGTACAAACAACGCTTTAAGTAGTTTTTCAGATGACTTTTCGTACACCGATAACACGGACCTAATGAGTTCAACACCATCGCCACCACCACCTGCAGTGACAAGAATGTAATTGTCTTCGCCACCTGGTTTTGTTTTAACGCCATGGGACACCTGACGCTTGAGAAAACCTGCAAACTGAATTCTTGAATTAACGCTCTCAGGCACATCAAGCCCAACCAAGGGATTATAAAAATTCTTGGGGCCATACACCCAGATATGACCATAGATGGATTCGATCTTACTCATGAGCTCTTTACGTCCCCATTCAGCTTTGAGTAATCTGGGGGAGTCCATGACATCACGCAAACCGAGCACTAGCTGTGTGTTCTGTTTTTTGAGATAGTGTAAGGTCTCTGTGATTTCGCCTTTAAGCCCCATGGGTTCTTTATCCACAATGAACACATCAGGGTTAAATGTCTTGGCAGTGTGCAGCACAATAGACTCACGCATCCTTATGGTGTCCGCAATATCAATGTGCTGATCCAGTGAGGTGTATTCACCGTTTCGCAATTTGATCACACTCGGGATCTTTACAAAATCAACGCGCGAGCGAAAATCGAAGGCACCCGCAATAGCCGAACCCGAAATAATAAGCACACTAAGCCCGTTGTAATGTTCAACAAGCGCGTGTGCAATAGTTCGGCATCGTCGCAAATGCCCTAGCCCGAACGTATCATGGCTGTACATGAGGATACGAGCCCCATTTAGCTTAGTCACGATACAGAACCTTGAATTCCATGGCTTGATACCAAACCAAGAACCATTCTAAGCCTAAGTAATCGCAGCTTTTCAGTGTCTACATCCATGTGCTTACGTCTACTTATAAGGATCGGCCGCATCACGCAACCCATCGCCCAGAAAATTAAACGCCAAAATAACAAGAATGACCGGCACCACTGGAAACAGTAACCAAGGGTAAAGTGCGATGACGTTAATGCTTCTCGCCTCTGTGAGCAAGATCCCCCAACTCGTTGTGGGAGGCCGCAAGCCAATACCTAGAAAACTCAACGCTGTTTCGCCAAGAATCATACCTGGCACCGCCAATGTTGCACTAGCAATCAGATGTGACATAAAGCCTGGCACAAGATGGCTGCGAATCACTCGACTGCTCTTAGCACCCAGTAACTGCGCCGCTACAACAAAATCTTCATCGCGTAATGACAACAACTTGGAGCGTACAGCTCGCGCAAGACCCGTCCAGTCTATTAAGCCCAGTATGACAGTGATACCCACATAGACCAACAAAGGACTCCAAGTAAGCGGAATAATCGTTGCCAATGCCATCCACAGCGGGATGCTTGGAATGGATTGCAGAACCTCTGTAGTACGTTGCACCATCATATCGAAGAGCCCGCCACGGTAACCGGCAATTCCACCAATAACTATCCCAAGCACAAAGCTCATGAGCACACCAAGGATACCGATCGTTAGAGAAATTCTTGCGCCGTATATGGTACGAGACAGAATATCTCTACCTAGACGGTCAGTGCCCATGAGAAATAGTTGCCCGTTTTCAGCGGGGCAAACCAGATGCACATCAGTCTCAATGAAATTCCAGAAGCTGTAGCTATCTGCACGGCAGAAAAATCTCAGCTCCTGAACATCCTCTTCGTTGTCTGTATAGTTGCGCCGCAACGTGGTCATGTCTAAATTCATGGACTTGCCATAGACATAAGGCCTAACCAGTTCACCATCACGAAAAATATGTACTGCGGTGGGCGGTGCATAGATGAAATCGGTATTACGCGTATGCAGATTGTACGGCGCTAAAAATTCGCTTATCAGAATACCCAAGTAGATCAGCACGAGAAAAATAGCTGACACTAACGCAGGCTTGTGTTGACGGAAATGCAACCACATCAACTGCGATTGCGAAGCAAGCGCGGAAGGGTCAGCTACGTTGTCGTTTTCTAGATCATTGGGATCGTAAGGCGCGGTGGACACATAGTGTTCTAGTGACTTTCCTGAATCAGGCAACGGTGACTTGGAACTCATGCGCTTCGCCCTTTACCAAATCGTATGCGAGGATCAAGTATAGCCAGCGCAATATCAGAAACCAGTACACCTATGACGGTCAGAAATGCCAGAAACATAAGGAACGATCCTGCCAGATACATATCTTGACTCTGCAAGGCTTGTATCAGCATAGGACCTGTTGTCTCTAATGACAAGACAATGGCTGTCACTTCCGCTCCAGAAATAACCGCGGGTAAAATGGACCCAATATCTGAAATGAAAAAATTCAACGCCATACGTAATGGGTATTTTCTAAGCACCTTCTTCGGATGTAGGCCTTTTGCACGTGCTGTGATCACATACTGCTTTTTTAACTCATCCAGCAAATTAGCTCGCAATCGACGAATCATAGCAGCGGTACCCGCTGTACCGATAATGATGACCGGTATCCAGAGATGCTCCAAAATGGATATGAATTTGTCCCATGACATGGACTGATTCAGATATTCCCGATCCATTAAATGACCAATCGATGTTCCAAACCAGACGTTAGCAAAGTACATCATGACTAGAGCCATAATAAAGTTAGGTATGGCAATACCAATCATGCCTACAAGCGTTAGTCCATAGTCGCCCCAACTGTACTGATGAGTTGCCGAGTAAATGCCAATGGGAAAAGCAATAAGCCAAGTAAAAGCAATAGTGACTACCGACACCATTATGGTTAGCCACAAACGATCACCGACTACCTCGTTTACCGGCAGACGGTATTCAAATGAATAGCCAAAGTCGCCCACGGCCATACCGGTAATCCAGTGCCAATATCGTACGTAGATCGGTTGGTCAAATCCGTAGCGCTCTCTCAGTAACTCAATTTCTGCAAGATCCGCAGTTTCGCCCATGGCTTTGAGTTCGGCCACGTAACTTTCAAAAAAATCACCAGGAGGCAATTCGATAATAGTGAACACCAGTATCGAGATAATTAGCAAGGTGGGGATCATGGTGATGATCCTCCAAAAGATATAACTCAGCATGGTTATAGTGTATCGTCAAGCCAGAAGGTATCGGGCATGTAAATACCCAGATAGCTGGTAGGTGAGAAACCAACCAGAGCCTCGTCGGGCAAATTTTGCAGTCTGGCAGAACGAACCACAGGCTGCATACCACCGTTGACCGTACCAATGGAAAACACTTGATCGGCGTGAATGGCTAGCATCTCTGCCCAAATGGTTTCACGCTCTTCGTTTTCAGTGCTTAACATCCAATCATCAAGCAATTTTCGTAGGCGTTGCACCTCTGGAAGATCTGGCGTCTGGCCCTGCATTTGTGCAGACATATAATACAAGCCCCAAACAGGCCATTGAAGCTGATCAACGGAACTGGGAGCAAGTGCTGTCGGCGGCATGTCAGCCGTCGGCAATGCGTTATCAAGACCACGCCAAACCGACATCATGACCTGTCCGCCGGTAATTCGGCTGCGAAAAATATCACGCTGTGACGAGCGCACAAACAAGGCTATGCCAATCTGTCTGCAATGATCTGCAATCAGTTCAAGTACATCGGTTTCAAGCGTGCTTTCACCCGCCGACTCTATAGTAATGTTGGCAACACGGCCATCGGGCAGCAAGCGGATGCCATTACCAGCACGCTCGGTAAGCCCCAGTTCGTCTAGCAACGCGTTGGCTTGCTCTGGATCATAGCTGGTCCAGGCAGAGGCATATTCTGGTTTAAACAATGGGCTTTCAGGTAAAACGGTGTCAGCGCTCTCGTTAGCTAAGCCAAAGTAGATAACCTGATTGATTTCACGTCGGTTGATCGCCAGCGACAGTGCACGCCGCATTCGTACGTCCTGAAACAGCGCTCTCCACACTTCATCTTGACAATTAAGGTTGGGATACAAAGCCACACTGGACCCTTGCGTTCTACGCCATAAAGATACTTTTAGTGGGAATCGATTCTCAGCCTCTTTAATCATCGTGTAGTCAGGTAGAGCAATACCTGTGACTTGCAAATCACTTTCGCCTGTTGCTACCTTGGCGCCAAGGATTTCAGCAGAGCTGACATTGAGTACTAAGCGATCAACGTACGGCAATTGCTTTCCATTCTCATCAACCCTGTGAAAAAAAGGGTTTCGCTCAAAAACGAATTGTTCAGCTGGCGGTAAGGTGGTTGGTCGCCATGCTTCAAGTGTGGGTAGATTGGGATTTTCGGGTCGGTTCTGTCGTGACATTTTTTGGTGTAAGCCAACCCAGTCATCTACGCGATGCGTGTCGATTAACTCGGAAAGATCTGCATCAGTTTGAAATTTGTTATGAAATTGCTGCATGTATTGCGAAGGCAACGCCAGCGTTTGCGGGATAGGCGCGGCCAACAAATCAAGAAATTGTGGCATGGGGACATCCCAGCTGTAGCGTACCGTCAATTTGTCCAGCACCTCAAAGACCGGACCCTGCCCCCTTGATTTCAACCTTGCGGGCATCCCCCCTCGCATGATGTCGCGATTGAGAATAACGTGATCCCAATAATAGCGAAAATCTTCTGAAGTCAGTTCACTGCCATCCGACCAACGATGTCCTTCGCGCAATTTAAAAGTAAATACCCGTCCTTCTTCTACTGTGTACGATTCAAGAATATCGGGCACCAGATTGAGATCTTCGTCATAACCGACAAGCCGTGAATAACTGAAGATAGGCACGTAACGAATATCTTTTTGACGCCCTATCAGCATGCGTAAACTACCCCCGTGTTCACCGGGCAGGCGATCCATAGCCTTGAGGTTTACCACTCGAGGACTTTTGGGCAACCGCTCGCTCATCGATGGTAATGCACCAGAATTTACGACATCGCTGAAATAGGGCGCATCATTTGTATTTGCCAATAGCTGCTTTGGCAATGTGGAACACGCCATCAATGCAAGTAATTCGCGGCGCGTCATCATCGTCTTAATTCTCCTGCATCGGCTGAACTTCGAGCGAGCACCACATGCCCATTGCCCAGATCAACACTGGACAAACTTGTGTCATTGTCGGCACAAAACACTTTGTCCCAGTTCTGCGAAGCAGTCTGACTGGATGTTGCGGCTGTTGAAAAATCCAACGGGCGATCCAGATCAGGAAATGGCACAGCATTCATTAGCGATCGCGTGTACGGATGAACTGGATCTTTCATAATGATTTCTCTAGGTGCTATTTCGACGATCTTGCCCGCCCACATAACAGCGACCCGATCTGCGATGTAATCGATAACCGCCAAATTGTGAGAAACAAAAAGATACGTAAGCCCCATGTCTTTTTGTAAATCTTTTAGTAAGTTGAGTATTTGCGCCTGCACCGACACATCGAGTGCAGACACTGGCTCATCGCAAATAATCAAACTCGGTGCAAGCGCTAACGAACGAGCAATACCGATACGTTGACGCTGCCCACCGGAGAAGCTGTGTGGATAGCGCTGTAGTGCGTTAGTACCCATACCAACCGCCTTCAATAGGGCTTCCATTGCAGTATTACGTTGCGCCCGAGTACCCCTCTCATGAATTTCAAAGGGCTCACGCAGTATATTTGAAACCGTCATACGCGGCGACAACGATGATATAGGATCCTGAAAAATGAGTTGTATTCGCGTACGCAACTCTTTTAGTTCAGCATCCTGGACGGCCAATACATCTATTGGACCAGCACCTTCATCAAAGATGACACTACCTGTGTCAGGAGTTACTGCGCGCATAAGAATTTTAGATAACGTGGTCTTACCACTACCGCTCTCACCCACCAAGCCCAGACACTCACCGCGGTAAATATCAAAACTGACACCGTCTACAGCACGAGCCACCTTGTTTTGATTCTTTTTGAGGCGCCACTGCTGTTTTCGAGTGACATAGCTCTTGCTGACATCACGCACACTGAGTATGACCTCGGGAGCCTTGTCGAGGCTCAGCTTTGGCACAATGAGCTGATTGAGCAAATCGTCAACATTGGTGTCTATTTCGCGAAGGGGCGTTAGGCGCGTACTGCGATCCATATCAAAATGAGGAATAGCGCCCAGCAAACCCTTTAGATAAGGATGCTCTGGGTAGCGAAACAGTGTATCGATGGGTCCCGCTTCCATAATTTGTCCACGGTAGATAACGGACACTTCATCAGCCATGTTAGCCACCACCCCCAGATCGTGAGTGATTAGCAAGATGGCCATCTTTAGTCGATCTTGCAACTCAGACAACAGCTCGAGGATTTGCGCTTGTATCGTGACATCCAGTGCAGTTGTTGGTTCATCAGCAATTAAAAGAGCCGGCTCACAAATAAGTGCCATAGCAATCATCGCGCGCTGACGCATGCCGCCAGACAGCTCAAAAGAATACATATCGAACACTTTGGCAGGATCAGCAAACCCGACAAGTCCCAACATTTTTTCACACGTTTCACGTCGTTCTGCAGGCTTCTGCAACGTGTGTTCAGTGAGAATTTCTGATATCTGATCACCGATAGTGTGCAACGGTGAGAATGATGTCATGGGTTCCTGAAAGATCATGCCAATTCGGTTACCGCGAATTGAACGAATCTGACGCCCATCGTGCGGTAGCTGAACCATGTCTTGTGGCTCATTTGACATGTCAGGATCTGTGAATAGTACACGCCCACTGACTTGTGCATTAGCCGTTTGCAGCCCCATAACCACCTGACTGATTACCGACTTGCCCGACCCAGATTCGCCAACTAGTGCGGTCACTTTTCCTGGCAACACCCTCAGGCTGGCACCTTTGACGGCCCTAACAGGCCCTGTCACACTCGGAAACGAGACATGAAGGTCCTCTATGCGAAGTAAATCCGCTGCTGGAGCAATCTGATTTTCTGTGCTGGATGGGGCCGTCATGGAAAAGCTCGTTAATTCAACAGTGACGATATACTACCGCTGTATGGCTCCTCCGACAAACCCTACATGTGTATGTCATCAAAAGAAGAACTCAATAAGCGGCTAGAAGAGGCTGCAACTCTGCGCGATTCAGGTTTGTTCAATGACGCTGAAAGCCTGTTGCTGGCCGTCGAAAAGGACCCCGATAGCCATCTTTTGGGCCCCAAAACTGTGCACGGCTTACCCAGGCGCCTGCACTCAGCTTGGTTAAAACTAGCAAAAGTAAGAGGTGACAATATTAACAGTACAGGACTTCAGTACACTCTTGTCCCCCCAATCGCTACCCTCAACCAATTTGCAACCTTCACGCTGGCAGAACGTAAGCAGCTCGCTGAACTTAATAGCCTGAAGGTACCTGCTGTGCTTCACCAAATCTGGATAGGTGACAAGGATGCACCTGCAGGCACCCAAGCCTGGCAGCAATACGCAAAACTCAATAATATTGAATACAAGCTGTGGAATGAGAACGAACTACACACCCTTGGCATTGAGCAAAATGCAGCGTACAACGTCATGCGCGCCAAGGGAGATTTACCCGGTGCCGTCGATGTAGCTCGCTACCTCATCCTTGAACGTTTCGGTGGGATCTATCTTGATTGCGACTGGTACCCAGTGCGCGATGACATCAGCTTTTTTGACCTGCTACCGATGACTGGACTGGTAGCAATGCCCGAGAACATTCCACGACAAACAGGCAAAGGAAGTCTGCTGCTTGCTAACTCATTCATTGCAGCACCCCCAGGTCATCTGGTGTTCACAAGGTTACTTGCCAGTATGGAACACGTTACAAAGCTACTTCCCAAAGCACCCGCATGGTGGTCAACCGGCCCCTTGCTGTTTACGTTAATGAGTCGCGGCGGCTCGGTCACACTGGCAGATGCCGATCTGGAGGCTGGTAATTTGCCACAGACGACAACGCTGCCTGAGGTCATAAACTGGTGTGAACAAAAACGCTTGGGCGACAGTGGATTGCTACTGGCCTGGCGCTCATGGAGCCGTGCTGAGTAGATCAGAAACAGACACCCAGCGAACTGCTCGGTGTTCTTGCAGCAGCGCCAAAGCTTGCTGCAAAAAATCCCAAGTGACTGGCGTGTGTACAAGATGATGGGTAAGAATACCAATGGTTGACCTGCCCGCTTGCAACTGTTCAACGATGTCGGCTACAAGCTCAGAGGCTTCGCGCACGCCGTTGCCGCCCTTAGCGTAAATCACATCGACCTGGGTGTTAATCATTTTTACCGCTGTGGGTTTCTCCACACCGAAGGTGGACACGCCGGAAAAACCCAAGGTGTGCAGCTGACCAAGAACATTCTGGGTTATTCGATTCCATGGTGGAACCAGTAATGGCACGAACTCAGAACCGTGCAATGCGGAAAGCTTAGTAAATCCACGCTCCAATTCGGCCAACACCTGATCAATAGGCCTGTCATCGCCAAGCTCGCATTTCTTACCACCCTGCGGAGCATGATTAGTGTGCGACCAACCGTGCACGGCCACCGACACACCAGCGACACTGTCCAAACGGTGCACCAAGGCATCCCCTGTGTGCTCAGGGATAACCGCCAGTGTTAGTGGGACTTTGTTAAATTCACATAGCTCCAACAGCTGCGATAGTGGCTCACTAGGCTCTACCGCATCATCATCACGTAGCCAGAAAGTAACCTGCTCACCGACCGCCGCTTTTGCATCCAAGGCCCGCAGCAGAGTAGAAAACGTACTCAGCTCTTGTGTATTCACTGATCAATGTACCGTTGCAAAATGCCCGTGAGCATAGCGCTGGCTCCGGGCAAGCTGTGAAAGTTGCTTACATGTTCAACTGCATTGCTAGCCATGACTTTCAATTGTCGTTTATCGTTCAATAACGACTCTATAGCATGCGCATACAGTTCATCGTTTAATGCCTCGGTCAGCAGACCGGTTTTGCCATGTTTTACCACTTCTGGCACGCCTGCAGTCTCGTACGCCACCACCGGGACTCCCGCAGCTTGCGCCTCCAAATAGGCAAGCCCATAGGCTTCTCCACAGCCGGGCCATACGTAGAGAGCACTACTGGCCAATAACTTGGCAATATCGGGCTGCTCAAGCAAGCCATGCCACTGAACACGTTCGGCAGGTATATCTTGAAAACACTCTCGCACCTCATCGTACAAAGGCCCATGCCCTACCACTGACAATGTCCATGAGACACCTTGTAACTGCCTGAGCGCTGCGGCCAGCCGCTCGTAACTGTCCATTTTATCCCCTGAGCGCATCATCGCAACAACGACCATATGTCGGTTTTTGCGCACAGCATCAGCTGCGAGAAAATGGGTAGCGTCGATAAACGGGCTCACTTTCACGAGAGAGGCAGCGGCTGAGGCCTGCCTCAGCCCCACTCTGTCCCGCTCGGTAAAACACAGATTAACAGCCGCCTGATTAACGGCCTCTAACACCGTTTTTTGCAGGTCGCCCCATGCACTTGTCTCGCGACGCGGCGAATAACTGGCCTCCGCAGTGATGTAGGGCACATCATAGAGACGGCATAGGCTTGGGCCGATTAAATCAGGGGATTTATAGTACGGGTGATAGCAGAACCAACACGAAGGCGGACCCTGCGTACGCCACAATGTTGATAGGCGCTCTGTTTCGAGTTCGGCAGCTTGCTGGATGTCATTAACGGCAGCGCTATCGAGCGGATCGCGAATAAAAGACCGTAGTGAGGATGCAATGCGCACGTCGTGTCCGGCCATCTCGAGTGCCTGCATCAACAATCGGCTCATTAGCCGATCTCCCGATGGTGAGGGATGATCAGCGGGCTTCATAGGTGAGTAGAACGCTATATATCTACTAGGACTGTTCGCTGCCATTCAAATGCCAAAATCGTTGTTTTCAGGACGATTGTTGTGAATACTACAAAACAGATCGCTTATGCTCGACAGAGGGTAAAGTATAGCTAACAGAGCTCGCAACGCGTAAAGCTAGATCATGCCTTTTCCCACAATAGCAGAAGACTCCTATCGAATTGCTGTTATCGCCGACGCACACCTGCACGACATAGACAGCGACTACGACTTTGGAGGTATAAACCTCAATGGCGATCAATTAACAATAAGAAGCTGGACTGATACACGCCGTTCGTCACGCGTGTTCAATGAAAGTAAAGCTGCCCTTATTTATACCTTGCAAGACATAGCACGACGCGGCATTAAGCTAGTCGTTTTATTAGGTGATTATTCTGACGATGGGCAGATGGAATCAACACGTAGAGTTCGGCAACTACTGCAGACCTACTCGCAACAATTCGGCCTCAGGTTTTTCGCTGTTAACGGCAACCACGATGCTTTCGCCCTACATGGTAAAAAGCTATCAACCCGGTTTGTCCAAAATGTCAAACAAACAGCCCTTGTTACCAGCGACCCCAAAGTGGCAGCCCTGGAACCCGATTCGGCAATACTGACGTCAAAAATGTCCTGTGAGGGAGTCGCGAGCAGTGTGAGCAAAATGTCTGATTTTGGGTTGTGCAATCAAGCTGATTTTATACACTGGGAGACGCCTTTTGGCCTTGATGATTGCCCAAGCTCAAGGGTGTATAAAGCCACTTCAGCTGATCGAGAAACCACTCACGAGCTGGTAGATGCATCGTACTTGGTAGAGCCTGCGCCTGGGCTCTGGCTCTTGATGATTGATGCCAATGTGTTCGAGCCGCGAGACGGCAGTTTAGACCCAACAAAGAAAAAAGCGTTTATTGATAGCTCTGAGGCCGGATGGAACGCAGCATTAAGTCAACGACCACACCTCCTGCATTGGCTAAATAATGTGACCGTACGGGCAAAAAATGCAAGCAAAACACTGCTAGTTTTTTCACACTATCCCATTGTGGATCCTTTTCACGAAACTGCTGATCTAGCGTATGAGCTGTTTGGCAACTACGATATGCACAGGCGCAAGCCTGAGCAATCCGTGGCAAAAACGCTAGTGGATGCTGGTCTGAACATGCATTTTGCAGGTCATTTGCACATCAGTTCGATCACACAGTTTTCACACAATAACCAAATGCTAGTAGATCATGTGGTGCCATCACTGGTGGCGTATCCGTCCGGCTATAAAATCATTGATGCCACGGCGCTCAAACAGGAAACCACGTTAGTCTCAATCGGTGCAATGGAACTCGACCCGCGTCTGGTCAACTATTACCGTCAAGAACAAACGCCTCGAGGAGAGGCTGACAAAACAACACTTAGCGCATCTGACTACGGAGAATTTCTTTATCATCGGATGCGCTTGAGGGTGATTCATCACTACCTACCCAAGGAATGGCCAGTCAATATTGCAAGCGCTGTAGCGAATACCTCAGCTGCTGACTTGGTTATTTTGTTAAGCCACTCGCCAAGTGGAGGTCCATGCGTTGCAACGTTACACAGGGCAGAGCATTCTACTCAGTCAGCCAAACTCAAACCTTTGTTGGACGGCGGTTTACTGCATAAACACGACCTTGCCGCATGTGCAATGACAACGTTGATTGCCGACTGGTACTGCCTTCGTCACGCAAGAAGCGAGGCCTACCGGCACATTGATCCTTCAAACCTTGCAATCTATAGAGCACTGTGCGAAGCGTTCAAAGGACTCAGCAGCCTAAGCTTAAAAACGCACCACCAAACCCACTATAATTTCTTTTCGAACTTCATCACACTGCTAAGAGGCGCACTGCAACGAGCTGATAATCCAGAACCGCAGTAGCCAGAATCGAGACAGTCAAGACCAGAAAAAATAGACTGCTAACTATCTGCTGACTAAAAGATTGTTAACCACAAAACGAACACCTTGCACGGTGTACGCAATACGCTCTGCCTCAAAAATTGTGGCTTGATCATTGACCTGACCGGAGAGCGTTACTGTATCAGAGCTACCCTGGCTGACGTATATTAGTGAAGTACGTGTTCGGGCGTTTGACTTCAGCGAGGCACGCACCTGATTTGATAGTGGTTTTGCGTCTGATGTGTTTCTGAGTATATTCACCTGATGATCATCAGAATAAATGACAGGTCCACCATTGGCGGCACAACTAACAAGCGTGATCGCGACTAGAAATACGCCTACGTGAGTTGCCACTCGCTTTAGATATATCAACAGAATCTCCCTAATAAGTATTGCTTCTTTCAATGGCATTAGTTTAGTTGATGCCAAGGTTGAACACGTGAAGTATTTCAGCATTGTGCTGTAGATGGCAACGAGTGCTGCTCTAAGCGAAACAGCCCCCTTAGGCTGCACTCACTTGATCAGTACCTTATAAAGCCTCCTTTGCCTTACCGCCCATACAAGGCGGCGACTCTGGCACCTCACCATCACGCTCCCGCCACTGAGTTGCCGTGTAGGTGTGCATACTCAAGGCGTGTACGCCTCCCGCGAGTTGATCAGCCAATAACTTGTTCACCGTGCGATGCCTGGCAACCAGATTTTTACCTTCAAACGTATCGCTAACAATAACCACCTTGAAATGACTTTCTGAGCCGGGCGGCACGTTGTGCATGTGGCTTTCGTTGATGACATCGAGGCGCACAGGCGTCAGATGTTCCACCAGAATATCGTTGATTTGTTCGGCAGTAGTCACAAAAAACTCCTTGAATGAACCTTATTTAGAGAACTAGAGATTGATTGAGCGCAGCGTGTAAAGCAGCTCAATATTCAAACATCGGGCGCCGCTGGCACCACTTTCAGCTTGTCACTCAAACGTACCGGCTTACCCGTTAAATGATACTCATATATAGCCGCGTAAGCCATTACGGCTCTCACATAGCGGCGTGTCTCGGTAAACAATATGGTGTCGATCCATAAATCAGCGTCGGTCTCCTCTTCTCGCAACCACGCATCTACCCGGTGAGGGCCAGCGTTGTAGCCTGCCGTAGCCAGCACTTGATTATCATCAAACTTATTCATGACGTAACGCAAATATTGTGTGCCCAGGCCAATATTTGTACCCGCATCGGTCAAGTCACCTCGCCAATCTTTCAGCCCCTGAAGATCAGCCACATATTCTGCGGTTCGTGGCATCAGCTGCATCAAACCCACAGCTCCAGCGCTAGACTGAACATCACGAATATAGGCACTTTCACGCCGTATCACGCCAAAAATCCACGAAGGCTCTATGCTACTTTCAACGGAGGCTTTGGCCACTTCCGATCGATACAACACGGGGAAGCGCAGCGAAATGGCGCGTCGGTAGTCTTCTCCACTCCTACCCGCTGTGTAAATAGAACGATCATGCAAACCCCATTCGCTGGCCACAACGGCAGCTGCTGCAATTTGAGCGGGTTCACGCTGTGTTTGGCTCAGCCAGTTATTCCATTCTCGCCGACTTTCGTTTTCCAGTGACACGCGCTCAAATTCTCTCGCTCGAACCAACGAGGGCTGAGCTCGCAAACTAGCCAACAACTCTTTTGGAAGGACAATGGGTTCATCATAAATGGCGTAATCCTGACCTAGTTTGTCGGCTGCAAGAAAGCCATGATAAGACTGCAGGCGAGCTAACAGGGCATAAATGCGAAGCGCCTCCGCCGTGTTGCCCAGTTCCTCGTTAGCACGAGCTACCCAATACGCCCAGTGATCTTCGGCCGCCTCCTCAGCAGGCAGACGATTGATGAACGTTAAGACACCATTCCAGTCTTGTACGTAGAGGGCCGTGCGAACACGCCATTCAGCCAGTTCCAGATCGTCCTCTCGCTCGTTGGTCTCGGCCAGCCAGAGTTGAGCCTCTGGCAAACGGCGGTAGGCAGCACGCATAACAATCGCACGATGTGTGTCGTAGTAACGATCATCGAAGAACGTGTAGTTGCCACGAATTTTAAGCCAGTGCTCCACTGCGGCCAGAGTATCTTCGCGCGACCACTTAACAATCAGGTCGGCAATAATATGCCGATTGAGAACCGTGTTCTGCGCAAGCTCACCACTCAGCAACCACTCTTCAGGCTTGTCATCAATCTCTATCCAGCGGCGTACGCGTTTGCGATCACTCGATGCCAGATAGCCCAGCATAGGCTCGGCAAACTCCGATCTATTGGCCTCCATAGCCTGAAAGATGCGCGTCCAGATCGCACTGACTGGCGGCGTCTCTTGCTCCTCAATCTGACTAAGAACATCAGCACAAACCTCGTCTTGCGTGACAGGCTTCACCCATTGCGCAACCACACGCTCGTCAAAGCCTTTGATCTGGCCGACCTCGAAGGCCGCGCGAACCGTTGTACAAGGCATTGCTGCCGCATACCGTGATTTACTCACACCCAGAAAAAGCGCCCATTGTTCAGTCTCAGAGAACCGCTGTTGAAGCAGTTGCGTTAGCCTACGCGTCATTGACGCATGCCCAGTGTTTCGCTCAAAGGCATTTAGCGCACTGACATCATCTGGCTCAGGTGTCTTGCTGCGAAAGCTCTTTTTTAGTTGCTCGAAAAGCAAGTAATCATGCAAGGGGTAGCCTTCCAGCTCAACAAGCGATTGTTCAAAGCCTTTCTCGTCGCCAGCAGCTAACTGCTCACGTGCATCAGTGAAGAGCTCACGTTGAGCAACAAGCTCCGGATTTGCCGGTGTAGATTCTCCATGCGTGGAGGCATCCGCAAAGCCACCTACAACCAAACTAGCCGAGATCAGCAGCAAACAGCAAGCATGTGGCATAAGCTGCCAGTGACGTAAACGTAATTGTTCAGTCATATTTATCACCCTAAGCGAACCTGTTTAAGCGATCTATTGCAAAGATGGATAGAATTATCATTCCATCGCGTACTTTAGTACAGTTTGAGGAAAATAAGAGTGCCCGCAACGCCAAACAATTCAACACAAAAAAACAGCGTCCCATTGCCGATTATCAACGTGTCAGGATACCGGTTTACCAAACTTGATTACTTGCCAGTGTTGCAAGCAGATATGGATGCAGCACTGCGAGCAACCGGTGTTCTTGGTACTATTCTGCTAGCCGATGAGGGCATCAATATAGCCTTGTCCGGCAGTCGTGAACAGATCGACTGCGCTGCTCAGTATTTCCAAAACCATGCCAACTTTCAAGATATTTGGCTAAAAGAAAGTGCCTCCAAGGAAATACCCTTCTCAAAGCTTAAAGTGCGTATTCGCCATGAAATTATCGCCTTTGACGGGGCTGGCGCATCAGATCGGCAATTACAGCGCCCTGATGCACCTGCGCTAGATCCTGTCACCTTGGCCAATTGGCTAGAAGAGGGCCGCGATATCACCTTATTGGATACGCGCAACACGTATGAAATTGAATCGGGCACCTTTACCACTGCCGAGCACCTCAATATCGCGCATTTTCGTGACTTTCAGGAAGCGATCAAGAGCGCGCTGAGCGAAGGTCGCTTATCTCTGGATAAGCCTACAGTGACTTTTTGTACTGGCGGCATTCGTTGTGAAAAAGCCGCACCGTGGATGCTGGAACAGGGCTTCAAAGAGGTGTACCAGATTGACGGTGGCGTTCTCAACTATTTTGAACAAACCGGCGGCAAGCACTGGGATGGCGATTGTTTCGTTTTTGATGACCGAGTTGAGGTTGACAAAACGCTGCGCCCCACGGGTGCCACATGGTGCACTTTCTGCCAATTGACTATCGCGGCAAATCAGACCTGTTCTTGTCAGTCTTCCTTAACTGCCATGGAAATAGTGTAGCTTTTACCCTGCTTGAGCTTGCGATAATTGCCAAACACATCAGTAAATGATCGTTTGATAAAACCTCTCAGGCCATTGATAGTGACCACCACGATGCGCGCACCTGGCTGCATCCTAGCGTGTGCGTCATCAAACATGATTTGAAAAAACTCGTTTCCCACCTTCGCTGGCAAATTGGACACCACCAAGGTTAAGGGTAGATCCGCATCCACGTGACTGAACCCATTACTCAAGTAGGCTTTAGCGTTGGCCAGGTTATTTCGTTGCGCGTTGGCGTTGGCGTATTCAATAGCTAGAAAATCCTTGTCAACCATCTGCACCTGCCCGTTGATGGCACTTTTTGCAATAGCCAGACCCAATGGGCCATAGCCACACCCCATATCCAGCACCACATCGTCGGCTTTGACGATCAAATGCTCGAGCAATAGCTCACTGCCCTCATCAATTGCTCTGGGTGAAAACAAACCCCAGGTGCTGTGTAGAGTTAACCTATTGGTCATCAACGTTGTGTCGATAACAAGATCTTTGCGTAGATGTTCTAAAGTCATGGAGTAATTATATGTATTGGTTCATAGATGTACTTCGTTTCGTGCAAAAATGCGCGCAATTAGATATTCTTACAATCTTGGACCCTCGCGGTCTTCAGATTTACTGGAGCAGTTCATGCGTTTGATCTTGTTGGGCGGGCCAGGTGCCGGCAAAGGCACTCAAGCTTGTCATTTGACAGAGCGGTATGGAATTCCACAAATTTCAACCGGCGATATGTTACGTGCTGCGGTTAAAGCGCAAACTCCACTGGGAATTGAAGCCAAGAAAGTTATGGATGCTGGAGACCTCATATCCGATGACATTATCATCGGCTTGGTTAAAGAGCGCATCAAAGAACCCGATTGCGCCAAAGGATTTCTGTTCGACGGATTCCCCAGAACGATTGCACAAGCTGATGCAATGAAAGAAGCCCACGTTGCCCTGGATGCTATTGTTGAGATAGATGTAGATCACAGCGAAATCATCAGTCGAATGAGTGGTCGCCGCATACACGAGGCTTCTGGCCGAAGCTACCACCTCCAGTATAACCCTCCAAAAGTGGAAGGTAAGGACGATCAGACCGGCGAGCCACTAATTCAGCGTAAGGACGACGAAGAAGAAACCGTCAAATACCGTTTGTCAGTATACGAAGAGCAGACATCTCCATTGAAAAACTACTACGGCTCCTGGTCGGAAACAGGCGATACTGATGCGCCTGCCTATATCAAAGTGCAAGGCGTGGGTAGTGTTGATGACATTCGCGACAGCATTTTTTCCAATCTGGATTCAATCGCAACTCCTGCCTAGGATTCTGCCCAAGACTAGACTAATCGAGAATGCGGCGTTCGGGCTGCAGCGACCGCCCAACATGGGCGGTCTATTCGATCGTCAGCTTACTGCCAAGCTAGTCGGACAATAAACAATCGCGCATGGCCTGAAGAGTAGCCTCAGGCTGCTCGGTCATCACCATATGCCCGCAATTGTTAAGCACGTTAAGCTGCGCACCCAACAGGCCTTTGAGCTTTAAAGCCGCGCGCATGGGCGTCATTCGATCATCTTTGCCAGCGATAACAGTACAGCGCTTACCCGCAAGCAATTGCGCCGCAGCTTCTCCACCAGCGTAGGCATTACAAGCCTGGAGATCGGTGTACAAAACGCCGGGGGCAGCACGTTCTAACAACGCCATCGCAAGATTCTGAACGTTAATACCCGCCAGCGGATTATGGCCTAATTGCGATCCAAAACTGTGGCTGAAAATCGCAATCATATCGACAGCCGATTGATCGTTAGCCTGGGCTGCATCTAATAAAGGCTTACCCACTGGCATTGGGTAACCTGCACCCAGAAGCAACAGTTGCTCGATGTGCTCTGGGCGTTGCGATGCTGCTTCGAGTGCAATTAAGCTGCCCATACTGTGACCGGCTACTATGAGCGGCTCTGTTGGCAGATCATGCTTGGACTGCAACTCATCGATCAACATCCAGACAAGGGCGGCTTGAGCCTCGATAGAATCTAGCGCCTCACCAGCGGATGCACCGTGCCCGGGAAGATCAGCGGCCACCACATTGAATCCATGGCGCGCAAAATAACGCGCCAGCAACACCCACACGGTGCGATCCATGCCAGCACCGTGTTGTAAAAGCAGCGTTCGCTGTCCCGCTTTCCACGGCATGCTGCCCGTGCCGACAAACAGCTCTGTACCGGCAAGATTGATCTTCATTTGCTGGCCCTCTTCAGAGCTTGGCCAAGATCAGCCAATAAGTCGTCAATAGCTTCAAGGCCCACAGACAGGCGAACTAACCCCGGAGATATGCCCGCACTAATCAGTGCTTCATCATCCATACGCGAATGGGTGGTACTGGCCGGATGAATGACCAAAGATTTTGCGTCACCCACATTAGCCAAATGAGAGAACAGCTGCAAACTCTCAATAAATGTATTGCCTGCCTCACGACCTCCAGCCAGCTCGAAACTGAATACCGCGCCGTAACCTTTAGGCAACAACTGTTTGGCCAGCTCATGATCACCATGACTGGGTATGGAGGGATGATGTACCGCCGCTACAGCCTCGTGCTGAGCAAGAAAATCTACAATGTGTTGCGTGTTGGACACATGCCTGTCCATGCGCATGGGTAAGGTTTCAAGACCTTGCAACAGGTGAAATGCGTTACTGGGTGACAGGCTTGCGCCAAAATCTCGCAAGCCCTCTTTACGCGCACGCATAATGAACGCAGCTGGGCCAAATTCCTCCACAAAGTCCATTCCATGAAAGCCTGCGTAGGGTTCAGTTAACTCAGGAAAACGCCCTGAGGCCTCCCAGTCGAAACGACCACTATCAACCAATACGCCACCTAGAGCGATACCGTGACCACCCATGAATTTGGTTAGAGAATGCATGACAATATCCGCACCCAAGGACATCGCTTTCAGCAAGTAAGGCGTTGTTAGAGTGGCATCAATCATTAACGGCACACCCGCGGCATGGGCGATGGCAGATACCTTGGGAATATCCAGCACTTCACAACGTGGATTAGCGACTGTTTCAGCAAACACAACACGCGTTTCAGGCCGAATAGCATCTGCAAACGCCTGAGGATCCTGAGGGTCTACAAAGGTGGTTTCTATACCAAAGCGTGGCAGCGTATAGGTGAGTAAGTTGTGTGTTCCACCATAAAGGGCACGTGAGGCAACAATATGACTACCCGCACCGCAAAGGGTCGACAACCCAAGATGAATCGCGGCCATACCGCTGGCTGTACAAACGGCACCTACGCCGCCTTCAAGCGCTGCAACGCGCTCTTCCAATACCGCTACTGTGGGGTTTGAAATACGTGAATACACATGCCCTGCTCTTGCGGTATCAAACAACGATGACGCCTTATTACTGTCATCGAAAACGTACGAAGTGGTTTGATAGATAGGCGTTGCACGTGCACGTGTTTCGCTATCGGGCTGTTGGCCGGCATGCAATGCCAGAGTGTCAAAACCGAGAAAAGCCGGGCCTGCCATAAGGTTAATCCTGAATGTTGTTAAAAATATTAAGTCACACCAAATTCGTCTTCGCGCGCTCGCTTGACCACATCGTAGTGTTCGCTTAACAAATCGCTCTTGGTCACCACACCTAACAAGGTGGGTTTCTCACTATTACTACGATCAAGAACGGGAATATATTCATGTTCACGCTCTGCCATATTTTGCACCGCAGTCACTATATTGGTCATGATGCTGACGCTGTAGTTAGCACCGATAGCCGCCTCTATTGCCGGCGAATCCATACCCGCTTCAATAGAATAAGCCACAATCATGGATAGCGAGGCACTGCCTACAAACACATCTTCGTCTTTGAACACTACAACACGTTGACGCTGAGACCCCATACGAGCGCTTAACTCTCCCACCGTAACGTCACTGTCGGACAACAAATAATCGTCGCTGATCAGGTTCTCTACTTTGTGGGTCATAAGCAGGCTGATGTCTCGACCACGTGAAAGGTTGATCTGTCTTTTGGCAAGCTGCCAGCGGAAAAACGACCCATGCTCACCAATTTGCATCACCGTGCTGGCAAAGGCTGCTGCTGTCATCACACCCAGCGTAATGTCGTAGTCGCGGGTAAGTTCAAACATGATGAGCACGGTAGAGATAGGCGCACCCAGTAATGCCGAGCTTACCGCCGCCATGCCAATGGTGGCATACACACCTGGCTCGCTCAACGATACGCCGGTAAGGCCTATCAAAGCCCAGAACAACCCTCCCATCATCGAACCCAAAAACAACGCAGGGCCAAAAATGCCACCAGCGAATCCACTGCTCAAGGCCAAGGCAACAACACACAATTTAGCCAGCAAAAGATACAACAACAAATCGCTTTGTAGCGCGCCGCCCAATGCCAGCATAGTGCCCTCGTACCCAATACCCATAACTTGAGGCAGTTGCGTAGCTATCAGCCCCATCATCAATCCCGCCAATGCCGGTTTTAACCAGCCAGGCGCGGCAGAATACGCCCATAACGTTTGCAAGGTGCCAATCATTAACAACAGACCTTTGGCAAGCAGAGCGCCCAACACGCCCAACAACGCAAATAGCAAAAGCTCCCAATTTGATTCGATGACATGCGGTAGCACCGCAAACAATGGCTCGTTCCCCAGAAACGCATAACGCACCAGCATGGCAAGCACAGTCGCAATCACGATAGGCGTAAACACACGAAGTGTGTAGTAGCCAACGATGACTTCTAAAGCAAAGATAACGGCAGCCAAGGGTGTGTTAAACGATACGGCAACAGCCGCAGCTGCACCACAACCCAACAGAGCCAGTGACTGCTTATGGTCCAGCCTAAGCCGCTCGGCAAGGTATGCACTGATAGATGCACCGATATGAACGGCCGGCCCTTCTCGGCCTAATGGTGCACCCACACCCAACGACACACCTGTAGCCAGCGCCGCCCCAACGCCTGAGCGCACGGGCATTCTCGCACTGTTTAACGCACAGGCTTCCATGACATCTGCAATTCCGTGATAACGCTTGCCTGGCAAAAATTGCACAACAATACCAATTACTAAACCACCGATAGCGGGCACCAACACCAACTGCCAATCAGACCTCACGCTCAGAATATGTGCGAAACGAGTTTCAGAAGCTTCTGCATAACCCAGCCATTGGACCAGCATTATCAACTCGATGAGCAACAATGTGGATAGCCCTACCACCGCACCGATAACAGCGGCTAGTAAAAAGAAGCCCGACCGATACCTCAATGCTGAGTGCGGTGCATCTGAAGCTTTGATATCAGCCAAGACCCATCGTCCTTTGGGCAAATTGTTTGCGTAGAGGCGACAATGTGTCTAGCGATAGCAAGCCCAATGCCCTGACATGTGCGGGCAAACTTGCCTTACCCCGAAACCCTCTTGCCAAAGTATCAGTAAACTGCACAACTTGTTGCTGATCACGTTTACGCGTGTTCGAAAATTGCTGCAACAGCTCAGCACTACCGGGATCACGCGCACTAGAATCGTGTTCGTTTAAGGGTTGTAGCGATCGGCATAGCTGGGCAACATCGCGCATAGCCAAGTTATAGCCTTGTCCACCCACAGGGTGCAACAGGCGCATGGCATTACCGAGAAGAACAGTACGCTCAGCGACTTGGGTGGCGGCCTCAATACGGACTAATGGCACGGCTATTCTTGGACCTACGCGGCGAAAATCCCCCAATCGATAACCAAAACGCTGTTGCAGGCGCTGAAGATAAGCATCATCACTCAATGACTGGATACTCTCTCGCTCATCGGGTTCAACGCAGTCAACAAAGCTCATTGTTTTTGCAGGCCTTGGCAGTAAAGCTAACGGTCCAGAGCTGGTAAAACGTTCGTAGGCAATGTTGTCATGCTCACGCTCTAGCTGTACGGTGCCCAAAAACGCTGACTGCTCGTAGTCCACCTGATGCGTCTGGATTCCAACGCTTTGACGAGTGGTTGAAGAGACGCCATCAGCCGCAATTAACAAACGCGCTTTCAGCGATGTATCGCCAAAATATACGCGAACTCCATCGTCCTCCACGTGGATGTTGTTAACACGCATACCCGTCACATGCTGCACCGAGGTGGCGCTAAGCCCTAGTACTAATTGATCATTAACCGTTTGATTATTGACTACGTAGCCAACAGCATCAGCGTTGAGCTCATCGGCATTCAGGCGCGTTGACCCAAAATACCCTTTGTGCGAAACATGCACCTGCGATATGGGACAAGCATCATCAGCAATGGTGTTCCATAGGTTCTGTGATTCAAGCCAAAGACGCGTGCCTAAGCTCAGTGCTGTGCATCGCTGGTTCAGATCAGGGGTTTGAGCATTCTGGGCTTGCGGCTGGCCTGCATTCGTTGTTCGTGTATTGGCGTCAAGCAAAGCCACTGACCAGCCCTGAGCACTGAGCACATTAGCCAATGGAGTACCGACCAATCCAGCACCCACAATCGCGATATCAACATCAGAATTTGCGTTATTCATTGCGCTGCATATAGGCTTCGATGTCGTCGGCTTGTTTGGGAACATCACCTGTTATGACGCTGCAGCCGTTGTTTGTAACAACCACATCGTCTTCAATTCGAATACCAATGTTACGAAACTCTTTAGGTATTTTTCTGCTGTCACCTAAATACAAACCAGGCTCTACCGTGATCACCATGCCGGGCTCCAACACACGCCAGTCGCCGTTCACTTTATAGTCCCCTACATCGTGTACATCCATACCTAACCAGTGCCCAGTCTTGTGCATGTAGTAAGGCTTGTAAGCTTCGCTTTTCAATAATTGAGGCAGCTTGCCTTTTAGTACACCAATATCGCGTAGTCCACGGGTGAGCACTTTTACAGCTGCCAGATGTGGCTCGTTCCAATGATTGCCTGGCTGCGTTTTTTCTATCGCTGCCAACTGGGCTTCAAGGACAATGTCGTAAACCGCGCGCTGAGCTTTGCTGAATTTGCCATTAGCAGGTATGGTGCGCGTGATGTCGCCTGCGTAATACTTGAGTTCGGCTCCTGAATCTATGAGGACCAGATCACCATCGTTGATGACATCGTTGTTTTCCGTGTAATGCAAAATACATCCATTGGCACCACTACCAACAATGGGCAAAAACGAATGCTCCGCACCCTGTGATTTGTATTGCGCAATTAATTCTGCTTCAACTTCATACTCAAGCATTCCCGGTTTGATCGTTCGCATGACTCGACAATGTGCCGCCGCACTGAGTTTTGCAGCCGCCTCCATCAAAACAATTTCCGCACGACTCTTGAACAAGCGCATTTCGTGCAAATGAAATTCCAAGGATATAAAACTGTCCGGATCTCCTCCATCGCGACTGCGACTCGATCGAGCCGTGCTCAGCCAGTTAAGAACTTGTGCATCAAACTGTTGGTCTTTGCCAAGCGTGTGGTAAACCGATTGCTTGTTTTCCAGCAAGCCTGGCAGGATATCGTCCAGATCGGTTATTGGAAATGCGTCATCAGCACCCAGTGCTAGCGGCGCATCCTCGACACCCAGACGACGTCCTTGCCAGGTTTCTTTTAACTCATCACGCTCGCGACAGAACATGATGTACTGGCCCGCCTTACGACCGGGGATAAGCACCAACAGCGCATCAGGCTCGTCAAAACCTGTGAGATACAACATGTTGCTGTCAGCTCGGTAGGCGTAATCGGTATCTCGACTGCGCAGGCAAGCTTTGGCGGCAGGGATCAGGGCAATGGAATGATCGCCCATAATGCGCATCAGAGCTCGGCGACGACGCTTGAACTCAGCCGCCTGAGATTTGGGAAAACGCTCGGTCCTGCTGCTACCTTTCTTCATGAGAGGGCGCCTTGGGCAGCCGGGGTGGTAGGCCGGCATTCCTCTAGGACTAGCAAAACGCCAACTCGCACAAATTCCAGTAATTCCACGTAGACATTCTCTTGCACTTCCAACGTTGGGCTCTGACCCTCATCGTCTGCCTGATCAACTGGATCAGCGGCATCGATAGCCTGAAAATCCTCGATAATTTCACGGGTATCGTCTGGCAAAGTACGGTTTCCCTGCTGTGCGACAGCCAATCCTATGCCGTAGGTGAATCCTGCACAGAAATCACCCAAGGAGCGCACTCGCATGCCCACGGGTGCTTCATCTTCGGGCACAGCTGGCATAAATTCCAAATCGGTATCGTTCAGTGATGCCAGCGTCTGGCCAAACCAGTCATCCATGGTTTTTAACTGGGGTGCCTTTTGCGCCACATCTGCAGCGCTCAGCGAGGCTGCATCAAGCAATTCTGTGAACCAGCGCGTTTTTGCAGCTGCGCTGGTTTGCGCACACAACAGCCCGCAGCACAGGCCGTGGACCTCGGACACCGACAGCGGCACGTTTAATTGTGACAGCGCGCTGTCTAGATTCTGTTGGGAGAGATTCACAAAGATTTGGCTAATGACCCGAGTCGGGTTACGAGTATACAATGGGCTTCAGAGGCGCGTGTACTGCGCAAGTAGCCACAGGCGAATCACCGAGGATATTGCCCATGAGCAGCACGATGCTCCAAGATGAATTCAACCGGCTGGAGACCCGCATGCAGGATCTCATCAGCCTTTGCTCCAAACTTGATCTGGAAAACAAATCGTTAAAGACCCAGCAAGGATCCCTAGTTGAGGAACGGGCCAATCTGATCAAGAAGAACGAGCTTGCCCGCAGCAAGGTTGAAAAAATGATCGACCGCCTGAAATCACTGGAGTCCAATCAATGAGCGACAAAGAACTCAAAGACGATAACATTGCAGGGATGAACCTTGGGCGTAATGTCAACGATCCCGGTAACGCTAAGCCTGCCAGATTACGTATTCTTGACAAAGAAGTTCAAATTGCGTGTAAGCCAGGTGAAGAAGACGACCTGATGCAAGCTGCAGCTTATGTTGATAAATCCATGCGTGATTTACGTAAACGCAACACAACCTCCAGCATCGAGAAAATTGCGATTGTCACCGCTATTAACACTGCACATGCGTTGCTGAAATCGCGCTCTCAAGAGACGCTAGATGACACCGTGCTGGAGCGTGTCACCGCAATCAACGACAAGCTGGATCAGATACTGTCCAGCTCAGACGACAATAGCCCTACAGAAGACACTTCAGAGAGCGCTTGATTTCCCCTGAAACCTGATTAAGCGCAAAGGTAGATGAATGTACACAACAGGCATTTTTGCTGCAAACAACATCGCTATTTTGCCACCTGATAACGAGTTTGCATTGACAGAACAACAGCCGCACCATGCCCTTCTAACACACGGGTAAAGCTCAGCCTGTAGCCATGAAAGTCGGCAACGCGTCGTGCAATCGCCAAGCCGAGTCCAGTGCCATGAATCTCTCGGGTGGAAGGGCTACGATAGAATCGTTCGAAGACACTTTCACGCTCAGTCTTCGACACACCGGGGCCATCATCTTCAATGCGCAAGGATTGGTTTTCAAGAAAAATGTGAATCCTGCCTTGAGGCATGCTGAACTTCACAGCGTTGCTAAGCAATGCGTCCACAAGCTCTCTCATAGACTGTGCATCACAGTGAGTTGTACCCGTGTAACGGCTGTACTCGAAGACCACTTCAAGATCGGCATCGAGTAACTGCGGGGATAGCACTCCCAATTGTTCTTCAATGAGCACTGCCAGATCAACTGATTGAAATGATGGAGTCTGCACGGACTCCACACGCGCCATGTCGAGCAGCTTCTCGATCAGCGAACGACTGCGAGAGACACTATGCTGCAAAGAATTCAAATGAGAATCAAGCTGTGCATCTTTATTACCTCGACGCAGCAGCTGTTCGATCATACCAATCGATGTTATTGGTGTGCGCAGTTCATGCGCCGCATCGTTAATAAACTGTTTTTCCCGTTGCAGGCTACGATCAACGCCTTCCAACAACTGATTAACTGAGCCCAACAAGGGCTGTAATTCGGCAGGCGCATTGGGTAGAGAAATCAGATCTAGCCTGTGTGCTGAACGACTAGTCACCTCTCGAGTAACCTCATGAAGTGCGCCGCAAATACCCTTAGCCACCCATAATATAAGCCCGATTAACAATGGCAATAACAGTAATACAGGGGTAGATATAGCCATCAACAACTCTCTTATGGCTTGAATTCGAATCGATTTAGGTTCTAGCAACTCTATACGTATCCGAGCGCCCACGATGTTATGGTCGCCAGTATTCAAAGCTAAATCATTGCCATCACTGTCAGGTGCAGGAGTGCTGAGATCGATTGACCGTGACAGACACCTCCATTCAATGATCTGCGCATCTGTCACATTGGCATTGTTGATTGGTTCGCTATTCCCAGCAGACCACAGAAACTCACTGAACCCCTCCTCACAACGATCAAAATCAGCCACGCGGTGTGATGTCAACGTAATCTCATCGTTAATTGCCACACGGTACCGCATGTGTATACCCTGCTGGCTTTCCATAGCCGCCACAATATCCAGAAGCTCTTCATCAATGGACTTTGCCAATTGCTGTTCTGTGTCGGTATCATCTGGCAGCTCATCTGCCGCAGGCTCTTCGTGAGCTGTTGCATACCCTCCACCTTCTGAGCTCTCCTCCAGCATCTCGTAGACCAGAAACGATGACAGTACACCCAATGTGTCTGACATCTCTTTGTCGTACAGGGCATTGACATGATTGCGCGCAACCACCATGGCAGCACAGGTGCAAATCAAGACGAGCACTAGTGCCGGAATCATCAAATTCAAGATTAAACGCCTGAATATAGACTGCGCTGCAACTGCACTAGCTACGGAGGTTGGCTCAGCTGAAACCGTGTCATTCACAAGTCAACTGACTCCTTAGCGATGATGTAGCCCAATCCGCGGGTAGTACGAATAAGCGATTTGCCCAATTTTTTTCTCAACGCTGATATATGCACTTCAATGGCGTTTCCAGCCCCGGCTTTGTCTTCTGAATACAGTCGATCCTCTAGCAAGCGCTTGCTGAAGTAACGTCCGCGACCTTGCATCAAGATGGTCACGATCGATATCTCCATGTGAGACAAATGTACAGGCTCGCCTTTACACGTTAATGTGTTGCCATCGAGATCGAGCTGCAAATCGCCATGCTCGATAATAGAGCCCTTAATCTGATTTCGACGCCGATGCACTGCTCTGATTCGCGCATCAAGTTCATTGAAGTTGATGGGTTTAACCAAATAGTCATCAGCGCCTGAATCAAGACCACTGATCCGACGATCCATGTCGCCATAAGCGGTAAGTATCAACACACCAGATTCATGCTTATGCCGTTGCAGGTAACCGAGCAGACTAGCTCCATCCCCATCGGGCAAACCAAGGTCAAGCAGTATAATGTCATAGCGAGTCTGCTCAAGCTGCGCCCGGGCCTCAGCTAAAGAGCGCACCCAGTCAGCTGGATAATCACCCTGAAACCATTGATGAATAGCCTCGCCAATTAACTTATCGTCTTCAACGATCAGTATTGAAATCATCCTCAATCTTCCGCAAAGTTATTCTAAATAGTTTTCACAGTGAGCGTTCTCGTGGCAAGAATAGCCTCACGCCGTAGCTTCCCGTTAGTCGTCAGCAAACCATTGGCAGCACTCATAGGCTCAGTAAGCTGCCAATGACCAATACGAGCATAGACCGGTAGATTCTGGTTGATGTTTTCAATAGCGATGTTCAAAGCACTTGTATCCAACTCACTAACAATCAAAGCTGAGAGTACACGTTCGGCATCACCGTGTACCACTGCCTGCTCAATACCGTCTATCGTCATCAGGTAAGACTCAACCCATTCAGGAGACACGTTGCGCCCCATGGCGGTGATGATAAGGTTCTTACTCCGTCCATTGATATGAACAAATCCATCTTCGTCAATCAGGCCAATGTCGCCGGTTGCATAACTGTCCTCTTGATTCACCGGTTCTCCACACCAACCCAAAAAACCAGGCTTATCGAGTAGCAGTTCACCCGTAGCCGAAACACTCAACTTTCGATGACCCAAGGGCCGCCCGACACTGCCCAGAAGCGTAGCCCCAGGCAGATTCAACGTGCACACTGAACCCGCTTCGCTTAGACCATAGCCCTCGTAAGCAGGCAGTCCACAAGCGCCTGCACGCTGAAGAAGTTCAGGATGTACATGTGCACCACCAACGGCTATAAACCGTAACGATGAAGAAGCCTTGTTCACATGATCGAGTGTCGTTCGCAGCATCTCTGGAACCATGATTGTACTTTGGGCTCCAGTGGTATTGATACAGTCGATATAAGAAGCTGCGTGGAACGAACCATCAGGTCTATGACCGATAAGCCCGAGTGAAGGTAGCAGCACGAGAGATTCTTCAAGAAGAGATGTGTAAATACCAGCAATATTTTCGAGTAGTACCGCATAAGGCAAAGCGCTAAGGTGGCCCTTTAACGCAAGCGGCTCAAGGGCTTTTTGGATACTGGCAACAGGCTCCATCAATTGCTCTAGCGATAGACATAAACCGCGAGGCGTGCCGGTAGAACCTGACGTGAAAGTTAGCTTAGCCGTGCCTGGCAATACGTTTGACTTCAGGGTAGTGGCGCTGCGATAGAGGAATAGTGCACGCCCAGCAACCGTTACCTCCTGAAGTAACTCGAGCTTCAATGCGGGCGGTGACTGAGCATCCATGTTTGATGAGTTCACGCCCTCATTGAAGGCACCATCCACCATTGCAGGCAATGGCAAGTCGGTCAGTAAGTGTCCACAACCTGCGTTACTCATCGCATGACGACGTTGCGCAGTGGTAAAAAAAGGCGGCAAAGGCAAATTCCAAAAACCGTCCTCAAGCGTTGCCAGATCAGCTATCAGTTGCGCAGGACTGTTGTCCATCATCAGAGCTAGCCCACACGTGTCGTGCTGCCTCAGTATTTTTTTTAGAGCAGTGACTGAGTTGACTGTGTTTTGGGCTGTTAGCTCACAACTACCAGCGTCGCTGACGACAATACGAGATCCTGAACAATTTCTCAGAAAAAACAAGGGTGATTCAATAGCCATGCTTAAACAATCTCCTATGACACAACCTGAACATCATCAGCATGATCATTTTTTAGCAGATGGATTTCATATCGTTCCGACTTTCGTGTAGGTGCAATAACAGTATCCAGCTGGCCAAGAGAGCAGCTTATTATTTCGGGATGTTGCTCGTAGTATTTACCCCACATCTCAGGATGTGCAACTCGCCCAGCTTGTGCATCACCCAGCGAGAAAGTAGGTAGATGACCGAACGATGGCTTCAGTTGACGCGTGCAAGTAATCAACACGTGCAACCATTGCCGTGCAACCAGCTCACGCCAAAGAGCATGAAATAACAAACGGGTTGCCCAACCATTGCCGCCCGCCAGATTGCCAATCTCAACCAATGATTCACGCTCAACCGTTGTATTGTGAATTTGCGAAAGTATCTTGTCGGCTGGCTCGTCCAGATAGCACTCAAGAAATAACGGCTGAATACCATTGCGTAATCCGCAGGCAGCCAGAACCCGCCCTTCATGATCGGTTACCGCTAACAACTCAGGGTAGTCGCAATCAACTCGCGCCGAATAGGCCTGATAATAGCGACTGGCAATAAACGCCCTGACAGCCTTGGCGTTTACTATTTTCTTTGGCGCAGGCTCTGGGTTCGAATACATATAACTGTGGCTATTGTCAGGCACAGTGCTCAATGCAGCAATCATCGCAACATCCCCAAGCCAATGTGCAGTACACGTCGATCAGCATCTTCGATAGCACGACGCCCGTGCATCACGCGCCAGTTATCAATTAATGCAATGTCACCATCCTGCCAATTGATTTCTAACGTGTTTTTTTCGGCCTCGTCAGCCACATACTTTAGCGCATCGTCACTCACTTTTTGTCCATCACCAAACGTGTAGCGAGGCGGCTCATAGTTAAATGAGGGACCTAACAATGCGTTAGCAAATGCCATCGTATCGCTAGCAGCTGCCTTGCGAATCGGATTGAATGTGATACCCAACGTTAAAGACTCATCATCGTGCCAGTTGATGCTGACATCATCACGACCAGTGGCTGCTATCTTGACATGCTCTTGCGTCACAGAGTCCACAGCTAACTTGCCTGGCATTTCACTGGCCACATAGGCCTGCCACAAATGCTTGGGTAGTCGACGCGTCACTGTAACCGGTGAACTGAAGTACTCGCGCAAATCGTCATCAAGGTTCTGCAGAAGCAATGCGCCGTCACACAGTGTTGTGCACGAGCCTTTTCTTGCTGCTTTCTCAGAGAAGAAAGCAGCAAGTTGTGGCACATTTGGCGTGTTGCCATTCTCGATATGCAGGCCAATAGCTTGAGTACCTGCATCCACTTTTTGCACACCATCTTCACTGGGTGCTCGAGCAGGATCGTAAGAAACACTAGAACACAGTGTCTGCATTAATTCACTAAAGCCTTCCTTGCTAGGTGAAAAACCACGGAGCATACAATGACCCGTCTGTGCGAGACGCTGTTTAGCTTCAGCGAGAATGGCTGGCGCGAAAGGCTCTAGAGCTTCACCAGCGGGGCATTCGATATAATTCATGGTGTTCGATGTCATCATCTTATTCTCCCAAAGCGCTAAGACGTTCTGTGATCAGTTTTCTGTAGCCTGTATCGGATGTTAGTGCGTTGGCATCCACAGGCGCCGCAAGTGCTTGTCGGTAAGTGGCTATAGCGTCTGCCTTACGTCCTTGCTCCTCATAAAACTCCGCAAGAAAAAACTGTGCACTGAGGTTGTCTGGGAACAGGCCAGCTGACTCTGTCATTAAGGCTTCACCCAGTTTCTTGTCACCGAATCCGAGAGGCCAGCGAGGAACCTTCGTGTACAACACACCCAGGCTAGTACGAGCTCCGCCGTCTAACGCGTTGGGATCTATTTTCATGGCCTTTTCGAACAATCGTCGTGATTGCTTGGCCATTTTCAATGCGCCCAAACCTCCAGAGGCACCCGCAAGACTGGAGCGAACAATGCCAGCCCAGGCAATAAGCTCGGCATCATCGCTGTTAGCAGTCATGGCATCGCTAATACGTGCATCCAAATCCTCGTAACCAAGCTTTTGCGGCTTGCCGTTCAACTCAAAACGGTATTGAGCAAAAGCTTCGGCAAATTCCGGCACAGTTTTAGGCGCTGTGTTCGCCATCACGCCAGTGGATGTGGTTGCGGCTACTACAAACAATAGCGATAACAATACGACCGCAAACGAGCGACCACGGGGCTTAGCGACTACTTTGTGCACAGGTCTGCTCATTGATGAGTTTGACAGGCTGATAAATGGGCTCATTAGTTGTTCTCCATGGCAAATTTTTTGATCGTAGGCAACTGACGACGTAACGCGGCACCAAGTACACTAGAAAAGACGGCATTGAGCCTGACTAATATTTTTTCTGGATTGCCCAAATGCACCATGCGTGCGTCTCGGGCAATGGCTGAACAGATTTGGCGTGCTACCAGCTCAGGGCTATCAACCTTGTTTCCAAGCGCCTCATTCATGCGCTCAACCTGCGAACTATTAATACAAGTGCGGGTTGCTCGCGGTGCGATATAAAGTACACGCAAACCTGTATCAGACAACTCCCGATTTAACGCCTCCGAGAAACCGCGCAAACCAAATTTACTGGCACAGTAGGCACTGTATCCAGGATAGCCAATAGCACCAAAAGTAGAGCCGATATTAACGATCCGACCATGGCTCTGATCCAGTGCCGGTAACAGTAAGCGTGTCATCTCAATGGGCAGCTCAAGATTTACGGCGAGCATCTGTGCCGTGTCCCCTTCATCGCTATCGCTCAGCCAACCAAACTGCGAGACACCAGCGGCGTTGATCACCATGTCAATGGGCGCTTGTGCCGCTAGGCGAGTGGTACACGCGCGGCGTCCAGCATCACTGGAAAGGTCACAGACAACTTTTAGTGCAGGTGAACTCAAAGTAGCCATCAGAGCGTCGAGCGTTGCCTCGTTACGACCCACAAGGGTAAGTCTGGCGCCCTGTGTATCCAGCTCCTTCGCCAGAGCGCTGCCGATACCGCCAGTGGCCCCGATTAACACTACACTACGATTTTTTATATCCATGACGTTGACTCCTCGTTCAAACACGTCGTTGACGCTATGTGAGTACTATCGTCCTGGAACCTTTAGCCAACCTTAAGAAAGCGACATTACAGCGTGAACTGTGTTTGTTTTTAGGTTAGGTCGCGGTAATTCGAGGTGCGAGTCACCCCTGTGGCGGGCCTGAAACCCCTGCAGGCAATGCCTTGTCAAGAACTGCAACGCTGTCGAGTGCCAACTGGGGCTCTGCAGACGGGCGATTCGGTGTTTGAACGCATTCAAGGTCACCGAACGCTAGAGATAGTGAGGACTACATCTGCTTTAGCGCTGAATGAGATAACGGTAAGAGTCGGCTCGATTCGTATCGCGAACGGTCTGGTTCATGCTAGTCTGAACTTGTATCTTCTGCGGTGTTTGTTATTCGGCTGGGTATATCCCTTGAGCCTAATTTC
>JALZWO010000009.1 GCA_023300375.1 Granulosicoccus sp.
CGGTTGTCTGTGAATCGCCAGTTTCAATTGATTCTGAACGATTTCAGTAACTTCTAGTTCAACATAGGTCTGTCGAGGTTAGTTTGCGGAGGCCAAACCCATACAGAGGATATACCATGGCTGATGTAACCATGCGCCAGATGCTTGAAGCAGGCGTGCATTTCGGACACCAAACCCGTTATTGGGCCCCCAAGATGTCTCAGTACATCTACGGTGAGCGTAACAATATTCACATTTTCAATCTTGAGCAAAGCTTGCCTGCTTTGCATGATGCGGCTAATTACGCCGGCAAGATTGCTTCGAAGAACGGCAAAATCTTATTCGTAGGCACTAAGCGCGCCGCTCGTGATCCACTACGTGCAGCTGCTGAAAATTGCAACATGCCTTTCGTTAACCGTCGTTGGTCGGGTGGCATGATGACTAACTTCAAGACTGTAAAGCAGTCTGTAAAGCGTCTTCTTGAGCTGGAAGCCATGCGCGAAGACGGCGGCATGGAGCGTCTGAGCAAGAAGGAAGCTCTGGGTCTGACTCGCGAATACGAAAAGCTCGATCGCGGCATGGGTGGTATCAAGCACATGGAACGTCTCCCTGACGCATTGTTTGTCATAGACGTCGGTCACGAGCGCATAGCTATCACTGAAGCCAGAAAACTGGGCATACCAGTCATCGGTGTTGTTGATACAAACAACTCACCAGATGGAATCGACTACGTTATTCCTGGCAACGACGATGCTATCCGTGCAATCCAGCTCTACGTTGACGCTATTGCCAATGCTATTCAGGACGGCAAGCGTTCTTCTGGCAAGATGGATGAGGCGGAAGCCGCAGCAGCTGACGCTCAGAACGCACCGGCTGCAGAATCTGCAGCTACAGAAGGCACATCTCCTGCTGCTGAAGCAGCGCCTGCAGCTGCTGATCCGGCAGCGGCAGCAACAGCAACTACAGACGACGCGCCTGCCAGTTAAGGAATTGCTGATCGCTTAGCAGCTCAATCACTGCCAGTACTTTGGTGCTGGTAGTGACGAAGGTAACAGCTGGAAGCGGATGGATTAAGCCACTCGCTACCAGCCTTGGGCCACTAGTCAATAATCTTTCAATATCGCGTATATATTGTAACGATCAGTTCTAGAAACCAAGGATTGGTCGGTGGATGAGCTACGGTACTTCGCCGAAGATTCAACTCGGCAATAAATATTTTGTGGTTTTGATGGCTAAAATAATAGCTATAGAGACTGCTACGAGCCTGATGTGTCGCTTCAAAGTGCGCACTAGGGCCTGCTTAATTTTTAGAATTCACGATGGTATACAGGGGATAAATATGGCCATTTCGGCAAGCATGGTTAAGGAGCTGCGAGAGCGCACTGGCGCTGGCATGATGGAGTGCAAGAAAGCATTGACCGAGGCTGACGGTGATATGGACGCCGCAATCGAAGCTATGCGCATTTCCGGTCTTGCAAAAGCAGACAAAAAATCAGGTAATCAGGCGGCTGAAGGCGTCGTGGTTATCAAACTCAGCCCAGACGCCAAAGAATTCGGCATGGTTGAAATCAACAGTCAAACCGACTTCGCTGCGAAGGCCGAGGACTTTATTGCCTTCACCGGCAAAGTGGTCGATTCAGTTCTATCTCAGAAGCCAGCGGCAGTTGATGATTTAACGGTAGACGGTCAGCCGGTTGAAGAAGCCAGAAAGACACTGGTAGCTAAAATCGGTGAAAACATTCAGGTGCGCCGTTGCGAATCTGGAACCAGTGCTGAGGGCGCCTACGGCGAATACCTGCACGGTGGACGCATTGGAGTGGTTTGTGAGTTGTCGGGTGGCGATGGTGCATTAGCCAAAGATATCGCCATGCACATTGCGGCTAGCAATCCAATGTGTGTAGACGAGACAGAAGTGCCAGCTGATGTGCTCGAAAAAGAAAAAGGAATTTTGCGTGCTGAAGCTGCCGAAAGCGGTAAGCCACCTGAAATTGTCGAGAAAATGCTTGTTGGCCGTATGAAGAAGTACTTGGCCGAGATCACTTTGGTAGGTCAGCCGTTCGTTAAGAACCCTGACCAGACCATAGCTGAACTTCTAAAAGAGAAGGGCGCTTCGGTGGTCAGTTTTCATCGCCTTGAAGTGGGTGAAGGGATTGAAAAGAAAGAAGAAAATTTTGCAGAAGAGGTTATGGCTCAGGTACGTGGAAGCTAAGGCTTTGTAATAATTTTGAAAAACGGTGGTTTGAACAATTCAGCAAGTAGCCGACAAAATCTGTGCATATCGACGCACAGGCCACTAGAATTGTTCTGATAGAAAGCCGGGTTACTCCGGCTTTTTTGTACCTCTACTTGTGTGGTGAGTTTTGTTACCAGACGTGGGGTTTGTTTCTAAATTTTTATTACAGGTTCTTTCTATTATGGAAAATGCACGCCCGGCATTCGATCGAATATTGCTCAAGCTTAGCGGCGAGGCACTGATGGGCGGGATGGATTACGGTATTGACCCTGCTTACATCAGACGTATAGCTGGAGAGGTCAAGGCAGTGAGTGACGCCGGTGTCGAAGTCGCCATGGTCATCGGCGGTGGGAACATATTTCGTGGAGCAGGACTTGCCGAGGCGGGAATGGATCGCGTAACTGGCGACCACATGGGTATGCTGGCCACGGTCATTAACTGTCTGTCCATGCAAGATGCCTTAGAGAATCACGGTGCATACTGCCGCGTAATGTCGGCACTACCTATCAATTCGGTTTGCGAAGACTACATAAGGCGACGTGCAGTGCGCCATCTAGAGAAGGGTCGGATTGTTTTGTTTGCGGCTGGTACTGGTAACCCGTTCTTTACAACTGATTCAGCAGCGAGCCTACGAGCTGTAGAGATAGGTGCCGACATTATGATAAAAGGCACCAAAGTTGACGGCATATACGATAAAGATCCCATGAAGCATGATGATGCGGTTCGCTACCAGACAGTGAGCTTTGACGAGGCCATTGCCAAAAAGCTTGGTGTTATGGATCAGACCGCCATAGTTATGTGCAGTGATAATAATTTACCTGTGAAAGTATTTAATATGAACGAAGACGGCGATCTAATGCGTCTTATCATGGGTGAAGACATAGGCACCACAGTCAGGCAAACCGCCTGAGTTTTCAGCCAATAGAATTTTTTGCAGGGTGATGGAACAATGATTGACGATATTCTCAAAGACGCCAAAGTTCGTATGGGCAAGACAGTTGAGTCGCTGGAAGGCGAGCTGTCACGCATGCGTACAGGTCGCGCTCATCCGAGTCTCCTGGAGAGTGTTAAGGTTGACTACTACGGAGCGGAGTCTGCGCTGAGCCAAGTCGCAAACATCAGCACCGAAGATGCCCGAATGCTCACTGTGACTCCTTGGGAGCAATCCATGGTGCAGGCGGTAGAAAAAGCTATTATCGATTCTGATCTCGGACTGAATCCGAATACGGCCGGCACAGTGATCCGCGTGCCTGTACCTCCGATGACAGAAGAGCGTCGGCGTGACATGGTGAAAAAGGTGCGTGGTGAAGCAGAAGGCTCACGCGTCGCGGTGCGTAATATACGGCGTGATGCCAATGGCGATCTAAAAGAATTAGAGAAAGAGAAGGAAATCTCCAAAGACGATTTGCGTCGTGGCGAGGAATCGGTACAGAAACTCACCGATAGCGCTATCAAGGAAATTGACTCGGTGCTTGCCAAAAAAGAGACCGATCTGATGGAGGTCTAAACCTCCTTCACCTACAACTTATATCGAGATCCTGCCTGTGACAGAACCCCGCGAGAGCTTACCTCGGCATGTCGCCATCATCATGGATGGTAACGGTCGCTGGGCGCGTCAGCGTGGTAAGCCTCGTGCCTCTGGGCACCAAGCAGGCTTTCGCACCACCCGCGACATAGTCGAAGCCTGTGGTAAGCAGCAAATTGAAGCGCTAACAATGTTCGCGTTTTCCAGTGAGAACTGGAATCGGCCGCAAAAAGAAGTCGGGTTGTTGATGGACCTATTTCTGCGGGCGTTGAAAAGCGAAGTCAGCAAGCTGTGTGAAAATAATGTGCGTATCCGTTTTATTGGTGAACGCTCCGCCTTCCAACCCAAGCTTCGACAAGAAATGGATAACGCAGAGGCGCTTACGCGGGACAACACCGGATTAAAGCTAGCTATTGCTGTGAATTATGGCGGTCGCTGGGATATCGTTAACGCGGCAAAACAATTAGCTGTACAGGTTCGTGAAGGTACGCTTGAGCCAGAACAGATCGATATCGACACCTTTTCGCAGCACGTATCTCTATCCGAGATCACAGAGCCTGATTTGTTTATTCGTACGGGTGGCGAGAAGCGAATCAGTAATTATTTGTTGTGGCATCTGGCTTATACCGAACTGTATTTTACCGACGTGTTATGGCCGGATTTCTGTGAGGCTGAGCTTATCAACGCACTGGATTTTTTTGCTGGGCGTCAACGACGTTTCGGAAAGACCGGTGATCAAGTCAAAGGTGGGGCCGTCTAAATGCTACAAACCAGAATCATCACGGCGCTTGTGTTGCTGATTGTCTTTGGCGCTGACCTATTTCTGGCATCTGTGCATGTTTTTGCATTGATACTGGGGTTTATCGTTGCAGCTGCTGCATGGGAATGGAGTCGTCTTTGTCAAGTTCGAGATGAGCATCAGCAAACAGCCTTTGCTGCATTTGTCGGGTTACTTGCGCTTATTTTGCTGTACATCCCCTACGACCAGAGCTTTATGCGGTGGATGTTGCTAGCAGGGTTCGTGTATTGGTTGAGTATTCCGATCGTTTTTTACATGATGCCTAAGCTGCAGCCGTTTTCGGCTGTGCAAATTGGCTCGTTGCTGCTCGGCATATTCATGATGCTGATCACAGCGGTGGCCATACAATATTTGCGTACCTACGCGCCTTCTGCGTCATCCTATTTGTTGCTATACGCCTTATGCATCGTGTGGATAATGGATATCGGAGCCTTTTTTAGTGGCAGGCGCTTTGGTAGAAACAAACTGGCGCCGCTTATCAGCCCTGGCAAAACTTGGGAAGGTGTTTATGGTGGTGTAGCTCTCACTTTAGTGTTCATGCTTCTCGTTGTGTTGTTTGCCGATTTTGCCGGTGGCAATGTGTTTAAGTTGTTTGTGGCAACTGTGCTTGCTGCAGGTGCTTCTGTCGTTGGTGATCTTGCTGAAAGTCGTATTAAGCGAGCCGCAGATATGAAAGACAGCAGCAGCATGTTGCCGGGCCACGGTGGGGTTCTTGATCGTATTGACGGAGTGCTGGCTGCAATGCCTGTTTTCGCGTTCGTCTGGGTCTGGTTTTGAGTTCAGCTCAAGGTTCGTCCAAAGATAATCCCCAACGCATCAGCATCTTGGGTTCAACGGGGTCTATAGGCAAGAGCACACTAGATGTCGTATCAAGGCATCCTGAGCGCTATAAAGTGCAAGCGCTTTCTGCGCATACTCGGGTAGATGAGCTGTTCGAGCAATGTGTACGGTTCAACCCCGCGGTTGCGGTAGTCGGGTCTGAGGAAGCTGCACAGCGTCTACAGGATCTTTGCGGTGCTCAGAATTTGTCAATTCAGATCGAACACGGGGCTAAAGCTCTAGAGCAGGTTGCTGAATCGATCAATACGGACGTCGTTGTGGCGGCGATTGTGGGTTCAGCAGGTTTGCTATCAACTCTGGCGGCTGCAAGCGCAGGAAAAAGACTACTGCTGGCTAATAAAGAGTCTCTGGTCATGAGTGGTGAGCTGCTCATGAACGCCGCTAAGAGCTCTGGCGCATTGATTATGCCGGTGGATAGTGAGCATAACGCCATCTTTCAGAGCCTGCCGAGTACGGCATCTGGTGTCAATACGGAAGGAATCGTAAAAATTTTGCTTACCGCGTCAGGTGGGCCATTCCGACAATTCACCCCTGAACAGCTGCGTGTTGTAACTGTGCAACAGGCTTTAAAGCATCCTAATTGGGTCATGGGACCTAAGATTTCCATCGATTCAGCCACCCTAATGAACAAGGGGCTTGAGGTCATTGAAGCTTGCCAATTGTTCGATATGTCGCCCGATGGTATTGAAGTTGTTGTGCACCCAGAGAGCATCATCCATTCAATGGTTAGTTACAAGGATGGTTCGGTGATTGCTCAAATGGGCCGCCCAGACATGCGCACGCCCATCGCGCACGCGTTGGCATGGCCTGAGAGGATTGAATCTGGAGTTGAGCCTCTGGATTTTTTGAAGGTGTCAGGTTTGCATTTTGAAGCTCCTGATATGCAACGATTTCCATTGCTGCGATTGGCCTTCGAAGCACAACGAGAAGGGGGCACTGCACCCACTGTGCTCAATGCTGCGAATGAGGTGGCGGTCGATGCTTTTCTCACTGGGGATGTTGCTTTTTTACAACTCGCAGAGGTTGTAGAGCAAACTTTAAGTCGATCAAAAATATCCCCTACAAGCGATTTGAGCACTATCATTAGCGCGGACGAACATGCTCGTGTTATCGCCCGAGAGCTTGTGCAGTCTTTTTTATAAATCCGTCCTCAATCGCTACCTACACGCTGTTCGCAACGTGGAGGCAGAGTTTGTTGCCACTAACGCGCTAATTTGTAATTGCTACTAATATGATGTTTGTATGTTTGGCAACGTAATCTTCAACGCTGCGGCTTTCATTCTGGCGCTCGGCATCCTGATCTCAATTCATGAGTTCGGGCACTTCTGGGTGGCCCGAAAAGTGGGTATCAAAGTGCTGCGGTTCTCCGTTGGATTTGGCAAGCCGCTATATAAGCGCACTGGGAAGGTGGATGGCACCGAATTTGTTCTGGCTGCGATTCCGCTGGGTGGTTACGTCAAGATGCTTGACGAGCGCGAGAGCGCTGTAGCCAGCTCTGAGCAACACAGAGCGTTCAACCGTCAGCCTCTGTGGGCACGGGCTGCCGTGGTCGTGGCAGGGCCTCTAGCCAACTTCCTATTGGCCATTGCGGCCTATTGGATTGTCATGATGATGGGCATCAGCGGTGTGGCTCCTCTGATCAATGCACCTGTGGCAGATTCGGCTGCGGAGCGCGCAGGGTTCGTCTATGAGGATCGTATCGTTTCGGTCAATGGCCGAACAACAGCGACCTGGACAGATGCCCGAATTGCATTGCTCGAAGCCTCCTTTGATGCCTCAGCACCGCTGCAAATCGAAGTAGAAACAGCTAGCGGCAATATCACTGTTCGCGATCTACCCTTAAGTCAGGAGCAAATGCTCCAGTCAGACGGCGATGCCGTTGCCAATCTTGGATTTCGTGCTTGGTGGCCAGAGGTTGAGCCTATCGTCGGCGATCTGGTGGCTGGTGGAGCGGGAGACGAAGCAGGGTTGCAGATAGGCGACCAAATCACCAGTGTCGATGGCGAGCCCATGGCGACATGGAGAGAGCTTGTCGACAAAGTACAGCCGAGCGCGGGGCAAGCATTGGAGCTGACTGTTGCGCGGAATAGTGAAGTGATTAATTTGACACTGACTCCTGCGGCAGTACAGATCGGGGATCGACTGATCGGTCGTATCGGGATCATGGAAACGCAGAGTCAAGCGTTGTCGGCGAAATCACAAATTACGGTCAAACATGCACCATTGAAGGCTCTTGGGGAAGCTGTAGCTCGTACTTGGAATATGTCGGTACTCACCTTACGCATGATGGGTAAATTGATCGTTGGGCAAGCCTCTCTGGACAACATCAGTGGCCCTATCAGCATTGCCCAATATGCAGGTGAGTCGGCTAGTGTGGGCATAGATCATTACATTAACTTTCTTGCTCTGATCAGTATTTCTCTGGCAGTTCTTAATTTGCTGCCAATTCCCATGCTCGACGGTGGTCATCTGATGTACTTTGCAGCAGAAGCTGTGCTTCGACGCCCTGTTCCCGAGCGCGTACAAATCTGGGGGCAACAACTGGGTATGGTTTTGCTTGGCTCTTTGATGTTTCTCGCTTTCTACAATGATATCGGGCGATTGATTCAATGAGATCTGTAACGCTCACAAGCATGCGAGTTGGAGCGTCCGGTGTGCTGTTGTCTAGATTGAAAGGCAGATTGCTGATAGTTCTGCTGGCTTTGTTCATAGCCGGCGTTGCATTCAATGCACAATCCCAGGCCTTGCCAGTCGGCGTGGCACCCTCAGCTGCCGCAGAGGATTTTGTGGTGAGCGACATCGTGGTTGAAGGTAACGTGCGAATCGACCTGGGTACTGTCCTCAACTCCCTACCAGTGCGCAACAGGGATCGATTTTCGCCCGCCAACGATAGTGCCAGAGTGATGAGATCGCTTTTCGAATCTGGCCTTTTCGACGATGTGAATCTTAAACGCCGTGGGGCAGGCACGCTGGTGGTGACGGTTAAAGAGCGGCCAACGATTGGCACCATTTCCATTGACGGCAACCGTAAAATTGAAGCAGATGAGCTTCAAGCTTCACTCAGGCAAGCAGGTATTGCACTGGGGCGCGTTTACAATCGATCAGTCCTTGAGACCGTTGAACGAGAGCTGAGGCGTGTGTATTTCAGTGCGGGCAACTACGGTAGCGAAATAGATATTAAAGTAGCCGAGCTTGAGCGTAATAGAGTATCGCTCGAGATCGTTATCGAGGAAGGCGCAGTTGCCAGAATTGAGCACATCAATATTGTCGGTAACGAATCGTACGATGATGAAACTTTATTGGGGCTGCTACGCTCTGGTGAGAAAACAATCAACCCTTTTAGCAGCGTTGATGAATACTCACAGGTCAAGCTAGCTGCAGACATCGAAACCTTACGTTCGTTTTACCAGGATCGTGGCTTTATTCGTTTTGAGATCGATTCAACTCAGGTTTCTATCTCTCCAGACAAACGAGATATTTTCATCGTTATCAATATCCGGGAAGGCGATCGCTATACGTTGCGAGATGTAGAGCTTGAAGGTGAGTTTGGCGTGTCGAAGGCAGAGTTGTTCTCGCTCATTTCGGTCAAGAAGGGCGACATATTCGCGCGCAAAGATATCGTTGGCAGCAGCAACGCGATAAGCGACAGACTGGGTGAGGACGGTTTTGCCTTCGCTCAGGTGGATGTGCTGCCAGATATCGACGACGAGAATCAGGAAGTTGGCTTATCCTTCGCGATTAATCCGGGTAAGCGAGTTTATGTCCGCAGAATCACGTTTAGCGGTCAGTACAAAACACGTGATGATGTACTTCGCCGTGAAATGAGGCAAATGGAAGGCAGTCGCTTTTCGCCAGCGCTAGTTAACCGGTCACGTATTCGTTTACAACGATTGTCGTTCATGCAGGCCGTTAGCGTACGTACTCCCAGAGTTCCGGGTACGGACGATCAGGTAGACCTGGAAATCACTGTCGTTGAAGGCCAATCTGGATCGTTCAGCGCGGGATTTGGTTTTGGTAGTGACGGTGGCTCGACGATCAATTTTGCTTTTCAACAAGATAATCTTTTTGGCACTGGAGAGAGCTTGCAGTTTTCTTTTGATCGCTCGCAGGAAACACGTCAACTGTCCTTGTCATTTCGTGACCCCTATTTCACCGACGATGGCATCAGCCGCACAGTAGGCGCATTTATTCGAGAAACAGATACAGGCGATTTCACATCGGCATCACGTTTTCTTACCAGCACAAGAGGTGGCAATATTCGCTTCGGTGTGCCGCTGAGCGAATTCTCAACTTTCAGTGTAGGGTTAGGTTATGAGCGAACAGAAATTGGCACCACCACTGAGACCCCTGTGCGAATCTTGGAGTTTCTCGACCAAGAAGGTGATACGTTCGATATCTTTAATATCAACTTAGGGTTTGTCTATGACACCCGCAACCGAACTGTTTTTGCAACTGATGGTGTTTCTAACCGGTTGTCACTAGAGGTGGCGAGTCCGAACAGTGACATCACGTTTTTCAAACTAGGCTATAGTTTTGAGTTCTTTCAACCAATAACTCGACGATACACTCTTTCGGCCAACACAAGAATCGATAGTGGCTATGGGTATGGTGATTTCGACAACCTACCATTCTTTGATCGCTTTTTTGTAGGCGGAGTGAGAACGTTGCGAGGCTACCGAAATGGCAGTTTAGGTCCCAGAGATTCGAGCGACAACGCCGCTGGTGGAGATTTTAGAACGCTAGGAACCGTAGAGCTGATTTTTCCACCGCCGTTTGTGGAGACACCGGGAGCCACTCGATTCAGTCTGTTCACAGATTTTGGTAATGTGTTTGCCGACGATGATGATTTTGACATCGACGAAATAAGAGGGTCTTACGGTATTGCCTTTGTGTGGCTGTCTCCAGTCGGACCATTGACATTCAGTTGGGCAAACCCCTATAACGATCGAGAAGACGATAGAAAACAACGCTTCCAGTTCACTATCGGATCTATTTTTTAACTATGAGCCAATATTGGAAAATTGATTTAAACTCGCAAAGACGCTTCATATTCTTGTGTGGTGTTTTCACTGTTGGACTATGGCTCACATCATTTAGTCAAGACGTGCAAGCAGATACGCATACGACAGACTCAGTGCGGATCGGATTTGTTGACATTCCCTACCTGATAGATAGAGCGCCACAAGCTCTTGAGGCTGAGCAGCGGCTTGAAACTGAGTTTGCTCCTCGCCAGCACGAACTGGAAATGCAGCGTGCTGATCTTGCTGAATTGCTAGCCAAAATGTCAGATGCCACTCTGGAGCTCACAGAAGCTGCTTTTTCTCAGCTGGACCGAGAATCACGTTCATTGGAGCGTCGGATAAAGCGTAACGAACAAGATTTTCGCGAGGAGCTGAACATTCAGAAGAACAATGAGTTTAAAAACGTCCGAGTGCTTGTACTTGAGGCGATTGCCCAATTTGGTGAAAAGCACGACTACGATCTTATTGTTAGTGATGGTGTTCTGTATGCAAATAAGCGAATTGATGTCACCGAACGTATCCTTGAATCATTGGTGAGTGATTTCACCAGACTACAATCTACAAACTGAGTGATATCGCTAAACGAATTAGGCCGAAAACTTGGCCTGACAGTGCACGGGAATCCAGATCATGTGGTGTCGAATCTTGCCCCTATAGAATCAGCAGGGGCTTCTGATCTTGCTTTTGTTGTTGGGCGCAAATATTTGTCCACACTGAAAAATAGCAAAGCAGGGGCGGTGATTGTTCCTGAGGATATGCTTGATGAGGCGTCGGGCAATCTGTTGGTTAGTGCTAATCCTTACGCCAGCTATGCTAAGGCATCTTGGCTATTACAACTCCCCAGAGTGGCTCCTGCGGGCATTCATAGCACCGCATTGGTACATCCTGAGGCGAAAGTAGCAAAGACAGCCAGTGTTGGCCCATTTTGCGTCATCGGCCCGGGTGCGATCCTAGAAGACTCCGTGGTAGTTGGATCGCACTGTACAGTGGGTGCGTTCTCTTCCATAGGTGAGGGCAGCCAACTATTTCCTGGCGTTCGGGTTTACCATAATGTGAAGATGGGTAGACAATGCCGAGTACAGTCAGGAGCGGTGCTGGGTTCTGAAGGTTTTGGCTACGCCTGGGCAGACGACAGCTGGAATCAAATTCAACAGACTGGCGGGCTGTTGATAAGCGATGCCGTTCATGTGGGGGCAAACACGACAATAGACTGTGGTGCGATAGAGCCAACAGTGATTGAAGAGGGCGTTATTCTAGATAATCAGATTCAGATAGCTCACAACGTTCACATCGGACGCAATACGGCTATCGCAGGTTGCGTAGGTATCGCTGGTAGCACGCGAATCGGTAGCCATTGTCAGATAGGTGGAGCATGCAATATTGTGGGTCATCTGGTTATCTGTGATCAAGTTATTATCAATGCGGCCTCATTGGTCACGCGCTCCATAAATGAACGGGGTCGTTATGGTTCAGGCATGCCGTTACAAAAAGAAAAAAGCTGGCGGCGCAGTTATGTGAACTTGGGTAAACTTGAGAAGTTGTTCAAACGAGTTCGACAACTTGAGCGTCAAGATAGTGCCGACGACCGCAATACCGATCAAAGCACTAACAAAACTAGTGCCTCGTAATACGTTTTCTTACCGCTGCATCTCTCATTCGATCTCAGGAGAATTCCCGTGGATGATATTCGCGAAATACTGAAGTATTTACCGCATCGATATCCATTTTTAATGATCGACAGGGTGACGGCATTCGAAGCCAACACATCGCTTACGGCGATCAAAAACGTGACCATCAACGAACCCATTTTTACTGGGCATTTTCCGCAGTCGCCGATTTTTCCGGGTGTGTTAATACTTGAAGCCATGGCGCAGGCAGCCGCCTTGTTAGGTTTTAAAAGTATGGAAGGTTACCCCAGCGAAAAGACCTTGTACTTACTGGTCGGTATTGATAAAGCGCGCTTCAAGAAGCAAGTGATACCCGGAGATCAGCTGGTATTTGATGTTGAGTTGAAACAAGAGCGACGAGGTATTTTTAAATTTTCTGCTGTGGCAAAAGTGGATGGAATTCTTTGCGCCTCTGCTGAAGTGGTGATTGCACGCAATGAGATTGACGAGTGATTCATCCAACCGCCATTGTTGACCCTGATGCCCACATTGCAGATGACTGCGACATTGGTGCTTACAGTATTATCGGAAGCGAGGTCACCATCGGTTCAGGAACCACGATCGGGCCACATGTCGTTATCCGAGGACCTACGACCATTGGTGCCCAAAATACTATTTTCCAATTCGCATCAGTCGGTGATGATCCTCAGGATCTAAAGTACGCGGGGGAACGAACGTATTTAGAAATAGGTGATGGAAACACGATTCGGGAATTCACCACCATAAATCGTGGTACCGAGGGTGGGGGTGGAACCACACGCATAGGCAACAATAATTTGTTCATGGCCTATATCCATGTCGCGCACGATTGCCAATTGGCTGATCACATTGTTATGGCCAATGGGGCTTCTTTGGCCGGGCATGTGACTGTCGGTAATCATGCCATTCTTGCAGGCTTCGCTTGCGTACATCAGTTCTGCGAAGTAGGTGAGCACGCCTTTGTCGGCCTTAATTCCGTTGCCAATCGAGATGTAGCACCGTTCACCATGGTTGTTGGAAATTACGCAGAGGCTCGTGGCATCAACAAGAATGGTTTGCGACGCAGGGACTTTAGCGATGCGACCATCAAAGCTCTGCATCGAGCTTATATGGTGCTTATTCGCGGTCATACAGAGCGTGAAAAAGCGATTGCCTCACTAACTTCAGACATAGATAATTTTCCTGATGTTTCGCGTTTCGTGGACTTTGTTCAAAAGAGCCAAAGAGGGGTTGTACGCTAGGCTTGAATGACATTTTCTGTTGATCGTCATTCCCGCGAAGGCAGTCGTCGTGCCCGCGAAGGCGGGAATTTATCGACGTAAATAACGATCGTCATTCCGCAAAGCCCTAATACTATCCCGATACAGTGTCGCTACTAGCTAGCTGCTTTATCAACGCAGCTACACGACCAGAGGCCCCCCCATCGCCCATCAGCTCTTTTACTACGGCGAAGTCGCTTAGCATCTGATCGCGTCTGTCTTTGTTATTCAACAAAGACACAAGGTCGCAAGCCAAAGTCTCTGGCATAGCCTCATGCTGTAGATATTCTGGAGCCACTCTCTTGCCAGCGACAATATTGACCAGAGATATATCAGGAATTTTGATCATACGCTTCATAATGGCGTAGTTTATGGCGTTGACGATGTACATCACGATCATGGGTGTACCAATAAGTGCGGTCTCAAGGGTCGCTGTACCAGAGGCAACAAGACAGACATCAGCGCTGCGCATTACATCGCGTGCATCCTTATCGCTTAACAAAAGCTGGCTTGTATCAACTTCACCCAGTAACTGTTCAACGAAAGCAGCGTCCAGTGTGGGTGCTATCGGTAAAATAAATTGCGTATTAGGCTGCTTGGCCAAAATGATTCGCATGCAAGCTAGCATGACGGGTATGTGCCTTGTAATCTCGCCTTTACGGCTCCCGGGTAGCAGGGCAACGACCTGCTGTTCGGAGTTTAAGCCAACCAAAGCGCGAGCCTCTTCTGAAGTGTAGTTGCTCGTGGCATCGTGAACTACTGGGTTCCCGACGTAGGTAACCGGAATGTTCGCTTGCCGATAAATATCAACTTCAAATGGGAACAGTACTGCCATATGGTTCACTAGCGAGCCGATTCTGGGGACTCGCCCTGATCGCCAAGCCCATACTTGAGGGCTGACATAAAACAAAACTGGAATGCCGAGCGCCTTGGCAGTTTCAGCTAACTTGAGATTAAAGTCTGGATAGTCAACTAACAGCAACAGATCAGGCTTGCGCTCCTGCATTGTTCGCCGTAAGTGGCGCAGTCGCTTGAGAAATTTGTGGTAGTTCAGCAGCACATCGACGATGCCTATGACCGCAAGATCACGGCAATCGACGATGAGCTCTGTACCTTGTGACTGCAGGGCACCTGCCCCCATACCGAAACTGCTAAATGACTGACCAGAGTCGGCTAATGCTTGCAGGGCATGGGCGGCATGCGAGTCGCCCGATGCCTCGCCTGCCGAGACCATAATAGCTATTGATTCGTTGGATGCCATGGAGGTATTCTAGTGCATCGAGACTAAGCTGCTGATTCAGTTAGCAGCACAAACGATCAATCAGCTGGCAGCTACGCTTTGTTTGAGGCTATCGATTTTCTGTTCGACACCCAGGCTCTAGCTCCAGTCCAACCCAGCAATAAGAAAAGAAGTGATAGGTTGACGCTACCACCACCACCGCCTGAAACACCTGAAGACTCTGAAGCACTTGCTGTTGAAGGCTCTGGATTGGATTCAGAGCTCGTTTCCTCTGGGGGCGGGGCAGGTGCTTCGGCTTCAGGTTCAGATTCAGTACCGGAAGCCGCACCAAGTTCTGGGCTGTCGTCACTGAGCGCATAGCTCAATGACGACCACTCAACGCCATCGTCGTTAAAGGTGTTGTTGCTAGGTCGCAGGTCGAGGGTTTGTGACACAAGACGCATACTCAGGTCGTCTCTGCTCGCACTGCCTAATTGTGCGCTGGTAATGAGCCTTGCTTCATCACCCTCTATCAAAGAATCCAGAGTGCATTTTAGTTCGTCGCCTTCGCTGAATGTTGAGCAGTCCCAACCGCTGCCCTGGGAGACCTGCCAAACAACACCCTCTCCAGCTTGCATCGCTAGTTCAATGTTTATGGCGCCAAGAGTATCCATGTTGAAAATGCTAACGTCGATATCCAGCCTATCGCCTATTAATGTGGTGTTTGGAGTTCCTAATAGCAGATCGGTGCCGTACATTGCATTAGAGGAGAAAATATCGATATCGCTTAGTGCTTCGCGTTGACCGATTTCCGGCACGTCGGCATCATGCACAATAATAGTGGGATTTCCGGACTCACTAAAAAAATGAGTTCCATAGTGCATGATTGATCCGTAATCATAGTCACCATAAGTGTCCGCGCCTCTATCTATCCTGTTGAAATTATTCTCTGCACCGTCGCTGATTTCATTAAAGTCCACAGTGATAAAGCTATCGCGATCGGTGCGTGTGTGTTCATGGAATAAACCAATAGCATGGCCTATTTCATGTACTACACTGCCTGTCGAGCAATTATTTGATAGGAATATTCCTTGTTCGCCTCCCTGCATGCCTACAAACGATCCGCAACCAGTTGAGTTGGTGAATTTAATATAGTTTGGGTATTGCGATTCGTTTTCACTGGTGCGTTCAATAAATTCAAGCCTTGAATTGTCTTTCCAGTGTTCAATTGCCTCGGCAATTCGCACCACCAAAAAGGCTGAATGTTCAGAGATTGCTGGAGCCTCATAGATGATTTTTCCATCAGGCCAGCGATTGAAAAGTGACGTTAGCCCCACACCGCGAGATTGAAATTTGCCTTGCAGATTACCATCAGCATCGACGTCGCCCAACAAGATGTCACCTTCGAGTACGGCGACACCCTGAACAATATCGTAGGTAAATCCAAGTGATGATCCAGTGGCAGGTAAGTTGGTATTGAAATCGTTTTGCAGTCTTGGGTCTGCGACGTATATCTCGGGTGAGTCTGCTCTGGCGCAGCTTGTCAAACCGATAAGAGCAAGGGTCGAAAAACGAACATAGAGATTGCTTCTACTCGGTTCGACGAAGAATTTGTACATGGACCAACTCACTTTATTATTATTTTTATGTGATGTGTCGAGCGCACTCAGGAAGCACACGCGCCACAGCCATTGCTATATGTATCGGTTACTTGGCCAGTTATTTGATTGTGCCTTTGGCAGCTTTGTGAGCGATACAGGTGAACTACCGTGTCTGTTTGGCAAAAGGGGGGGTAGTTGTGTTGGCAGTCACAATGGCAAAATCAAAAATTGTTAACCACTTGGCTTGGTCATCTCAGTGATGAAGTGGCTGCTGAAAAAAAACAGCCGCTATATTGTTGTTGAGCACATCGTTAAACCGGTATAGCCATCAACAAAAGGCCAAGTGTATGAGACGACTACCTGTATACCTTCTCGTGTATACATCAGGTTCCATGCGAGGCGAACCCATTGAGGCGGTGAACAACGGTATAAAAAGTCTGGTTGCCACCCTGCGACAAGATCCGCAGGCGCTTGAGTCGGTGCATATGTCGGTCATCGTGTTTGCTGGTAAAGCTCAAGTGTTAGTTAGCATGGTGGAGTTGGCAAATTTCTATCTACCTTCGCTACCGATTGGTGGTGGTACCTCTCTCAACGCGGCGCTGACTACATTAATGGGTGGGATTGATACTCATGTGGTTAAAGGTTCTGGCACCCAAAGAAGCGATTGGAAACCGATGGTGCTTCTGATTACGTCGTGGGCGCCGTCATGCGCACAAAGGTGATTACCGCGATGATGCCGCATCCATGCGCTATCGCCGTGATATCGGGTGGTGGGTGGTTGCTGTGGCGGATGGCGCCGGTAGCGCGCCCTTGTCGCGGCAAGGTGCGCAGGTTGCGGTTAAGACAGTGACTGAGGTGCTCCCAGAACGTTTATCTAAACTCGGCATGGACGTATTCAAATCTAACAACAAAACACTGTGTGAATGCATGGTAGGTGCGGCTGCCGATGCCACTCAACAAATCGAAGAAGATGCCATTTTTAGTGGGAGGCCCGTAACAGATTTTTCAACAACGTTGATTGCTACTGCCATGAAACGTGATGGCGATGAGTGGTTGTGCGTATCGTTTTCAGTGGGTGATGGTGGCTGTGTTATCTGGGATGCACCGACATCCAGTATCATCCCCATGAGCCTTACAGATAGTGGTGAGTTCGCCAGCGAAACACGATTCATTGATAGCAAGATATTGAATAATGCGGAGCAATGTCTCACTCGGTTGTTTGTTCATAGAGTACGTTCATTCACCGCGCTGTTTCTGATGACCGATGGCGTCTCTGATCCGGGGTTTGAGACAGAGACTTCATTGCAGAATGCCGATAAATGGGAGGTTTTCTGGTCCGAGCAGTTAGAGCCTGTATTTGCTGAAGATACTGACGGCACCTCACAACGTTTACTGACATGGTTAGAATTTTTCATCGCTGGTGAGCATGATGATCGAACGATCGTGGCGTGTGTTCCCAATGTTGAGTCAGATAGCACAGCGACTTAAAGGGATATAAACCCCATGCAAATCATCGTGACCGATCGTGGTGTCTCCATCACTGTGGAAGATGAGCCGTTTGCTTCTGGCACGATGAAAGATGTGCACCGAATAGAAGGTGGGCAGAATGTGCTAGCGGTGTTTCGTGAGCCACTCAATGCGCAAGGTGCGGACAGGTTGAAAGCGCTAGTTGATACCTTTCGTGCAAGGATTTTCGATGGTCCGGGTGGTGATGAATTGTCTTCTCTATTTCGCTGGCCAAGCGATACTGCCACGTTCAACAGTCGGAGCGCGGTACTGGTCCCTATGTTCGAACCCAAGTTCTTTTTTACGCATGGCTCCGTGGATCATGACAAGTTGTCGATACGTGGAAAAGAGAAGCAAGGTAAGTGGTTTACCTCAGCTTATCATCGCAATACGTATTTGCACTCTGCAGAGCATGGCAAGTGGACTGACGCGTTATCCATTTGTCGGCGCTTAGCTCAAGCGGTAAGGCGTTTACATGCGGGTGGGCTTGCACACAGCGATTTAAGTTACCGAAACGTGTTGGTGGATCCTGGTACTGGATCCGCTTGTCTTATCGATATCGACGGACTGGTGGTACCGGGCAAGTTTGCGCTGGATGTCACAGGCACTCCAGACTTTATAGCGCCCGAAGTGGTTCGCACAAGAGACCTGATCATTGATGGCCCCGAACGTATTCACCACAGTATGGAAACCGACCGGCACGCTCTGGCCGTTCTGAGTTATCTTTACCTTACAGGCGACATCCACTTCGCGGCAGGAAGATACATGACGCCCACGATGCGGATAGGGACGAAAGTCTGGCAATGGGAGAAGCAGCACATTGGATTGAGCATCCTGATGATTCATCCAATCGCACTGACAGTGACGATGCGCGCGCGGCCGAGCTGCCGTGAATTGATGAACAGAAACTGCCCATTAGTGAGTTGTGTGAGCCGCTACTTGATGCGCTTTTTCAGCGAGCATTTATTGAAGGTTTGCACACACCTCACAGTAGACCCACATCTGAAGAATGGGAACGTGCGCTTGTGCACACCCGAGACTTGCTTGTACCGTGTTCAAACAAAGAGTGTTTCATGCGGCACTATGTATTTCTCAACAGCGATAAATCGAGTTGTCCCATCTGCAATACCCGGTATGAATACACCATTCCCGTATTGACTTTCTACACAAAGAGAACAGGCAGTAGCTTTAGGTCAGAAGGGCATGCCATAGTCATTGTTGAAAATAAGCAACTGCAAGTCTGGCAGGCGGATCGCTTTTCGTTTGATAACGAACGATTAGAAGATGGCAAGAAAGCCGTGCTTGCGCGTCTAGAGAGAGTAGGTGATGACTGGATACTGATTAATGTATCCGGTGATGAGATGGTGGATGCAACAACATCACAGGCTGTTGCTATCGGTGATCAATTCAAATTAAATGATGGTGCGAAAATACTGCTATCAAAAGTGGACGGATGTCGGTTGGCTTATGTGCAGGTTGCCAACAGGTAGGAGTACATTGAGCTGCATCACAGTTTTTTCGAGTGTGTCTATAGGTTTATTCAACTTCTTTGAGTTATAAAATTCAAGAGTAAATTAGTCTATATTGACGATAACATTAGACTCATGCGAGACCTTATGAAGACCCACGCCCGAGTGGTGGTAATTGGTGGTGGAATTGCCGGTTGTTCAACGCTTTATCATCTGACCCAAGAAGGATGGACTGATGTAGTCCTTGTGGAAAGAGACGAGTTGACATCTGGCTCTACTTGGCATGCAGCCGCACAGGTGACGCAATTTGGTGGTAATCAAACCATGATTGGGCTGAAGCGGCACAGCATTGAGCTTTATCAAAAGCTGTGTGCTGATCCTGAGCATCCCGTGGCCTATCACATCACTGGAGGTATGCGAACCGCCTATACGCAAGATCACCTGGATATCTACAACCACCATGTGGGTTTGGCACGCGGCATGGGCGTTGATATGGAGCTTATTGATGCAGCGGAGGCGGGTAAGCGTCATCCTTTGCTTAAGACTGAGGGCATGCTAGGGGCATGGTGGGACCCGATGGATGGTTATATTGATCCGTCGGGCATTACTCAGGCGCTAGCGCGACATGCCAGGCGTGCAGGTGCGCAAGTGTATCGTTTCAATCCAGTGGAAAACATCTCTAGAACAGCTAGTGGTGAGTTTGTTGTGCACACATTGAAAGGCGACATCACGTGCGAAAAATTAGTCAACGCTTCAGGCTATCGGGTTAACGAAGTGGGCAGTATGCTTGGCGTGACTCACCCCGTGACGTCTATGGAGCACATGTACTTTTTAACTGATTCACTACCTGAGCTTGAGGCATTGGATTTTCAGGTGCCCGTCATCAGAGATCCGAAGGATGACTTTTATAGTCGTCAGGAAAAAAAGGGGTTGTTAGTAGGTGTGTATGAGCAAGGCTGCAAAACCTTCGGAATGGAGGGTATTGATCCCAACTTTACGAAAGATCTTTGTCCATCTGACCTTGATCGTTGTCTGGACAACATGGAGCATATATTTGAACGTATGCCTGCGTTGCAAAATGCGGGTATTCACACGGTGGTTAATGGTCCCATTACGTACACAATAGATGGCATGCCTCTGGTGGGCTCTGTGCCGGGCATCGACAATGCGTATTGCATTATCGGTTTGAGGGCAGGTATTGGTGAGGCAGGTGGTCATGGAAAAATACTGGCTCAATTGATGGTGCATGGCGAATGTGAGTGGGACGCATGGTGTCTGGATCCCAGAAGATTCACCCAATACGCCAATCTAGAACACACGTGCAGTAAAGCCATTGAGGATTACCAAAATGAATTTCATTACCACATGCCACATGAACATCGCCCAGCTGCGCGGTTAGCTCGCACAACACCTTTGTACGCCTCACTAGATGCTCAGGGTGCGCAATGGGGTGTAGTGAATGGCTGGGAGCGAGTCTTGTTCTTTAACCCTGAGGATCAAGCTGATTTTGTTGATACTCACAGCTTTCGATTTACACCTACTCATGACGTCGTTGCTCGAGAAGTAAAATCCCTAGTTGAGGGTGTCGGATTGATGGAGGTGTCTGGTTTTAATCGCTATGAAATCAGTGGTGAGGGTGCGGAAGAATTTCTGGATAACATGGTCTGTGGGAAATTACCCGAGCGCACTGGCAAAGTGGGTCTGTGCTATTTACTCAACGAAAACGGGCATGTACTAAGCGAAGCCACAATAGCTAAGCTTGCGGAAAATCGCTTTTGGTATGGCTCCGCGGCAGCAGCAGAATGGCATGACAGAGATTGGTTAAACCGGTATAAACCAGACACTGTAACAATTACTGAAAGAGCCACCACCGATACAATATTGGTGGTGGCCGGCCCGAAGTCTAGGCAGTTGTTACAAGCACTATCGCCTCGTAGCGACTGGTCTGCAAAGGCATTTCCATGGATGAGTGTTCGAGAGATGACACTCGCCCACGCCTCTTTTGTGGCCATGAGTGTGAGCTTCTCTGGAGAGCTCAGCTACGAATTGCATATTCCCAACGAACAACTGTATTTGGTCTGGACACTCATTAACGAAGCGGGTGCTCAGTTTGGTATGACCAGATTTGGATTGTATGCAACAGAGTCCATGCGAATGGAGAAGGGGTATCTGCACTGGAAGGCAGATTTGATCTACGAGCGTAATCCCATTGAAACTGGGTTGAATCGATTTGTTGATCTAAACAAGCCAGATTTTATCGGTAAGCAGGCGCTTTCGGATGAGGTAGCTCGTGGGCCTGAGAAACAGCTGGTAACGTTGGTTGTCGAGTGTGACATTGGAGTCGCACATGGGGGGGATTCGGTGTACAGCGGAATAACCTTGATCGGGAGCGTATCCTCCGGTGGATATGGCCATCGAATAAACAAGAACATAGCTTATGCGTTTGTAGAGCCTGAATATACCAGCCTCGGTACTGAGCTTCTGATTGGTCTATTGGGAACAATGCACAAAGCCACTGTGAGTGCTGCGTGCTTATACGATGCGCCTCATTCCCTTGTCAGAACATAATTTATGCGGCTCATCAATACGGCGTTTCATTCTGATGTGTCTTTGGCAGATATTGCGCCTACCAGTGAGCGTAAGCTCATGGTGCGGCACTCTACACGTGGCATTGTGATAAGAGGTGAAGACATTTTGCTACTTTATACGGAGCGGTATCACGATTACAGTTTGCCGGGTGGTGGCCTAGATGAAGGCGAGGACAAAGTCGCAGGCCTGAAACGAGAAATGCAGGAGGAGACAGGAGCACAGGGCGTGCGTAACGTTCAACCATTTGGTCGTTATGACGAATACCGCCCTTGGTACAAAGATGACGCGGATATTATCCACATGATCTCGTATTGTTACGTGTGTGACATTGATGAGCAGTTAGGTGAGACAACGCTTGAGTCGTATGAAGCCAATAATGGCATGTCACCCAAATGGATGAACATTCACGAGGCCGTATCGCACAATGAAGCTGTGATTGCCAGCAGTGATAAGAAAGGTCTTTCGGTTGAAAGAGAGACTTTTCTGCTCAAAGTGATTGCGCAGGAATTAGTGAAAGCATGCTAACTGTGGGTTAATCAGGCATGTTGAGAACACCACCTAACTCCCTCGATTTAGTCTCTAGTGCGTCTACCTCAGTCACCGGTGCCTGCAATTGTAAGATGACGCTATTGCCAAAAGCACGATTTTCGATACGGATGTTGCCTGTTGTTAGCCAATGTTCCAGTGTGGCCAGTTGTGAGTAAGGCAAATCAAGTTGGCATTGAATGGTGATGTACCGAGTGATGGTGTCTGTTTTTAGTAATGCACTACTCACCGATGAAGAGTAGGCGCGAACTAATCCACCAGCACCTAATTTGATGCCCCCAAAATAGCGCGTAACAATCACTACCAAGTTACCCATGCCGGAATGTTGTAATACATTCAACATAGGTTTGCCAGCTGTGCCCTTGGGTTCTCCATCATCGTGCTGCTCTTGATGATGAGAATCGTTTGGTGGGCCAGCCACCATTGCCCAGCAATGATGGTTGGCATCGGGGTACTCTTGTCGGACAGTATCTATTTTAGCGAGCGCATCTAATTTATTTTGTGCGGGAATTACTGTCGTGGTAAAACGGCTTCGCTTTATTTCAAGCTCAAAGCGTTGTTGGCGGGCAGGTGTAGGATAACGATCCATGTGTTAAGCCCAATGCCTAGTTGAACGCTGGGCTATGCGCTGTTTATGTCTTAACTTGCGCTGCAGCTTTCATTGCATCCTCGCCTTTCTTCCAAAGATTGCCTTGCCACAGCTCATCAAGACCTGATTCGCCACTGGCACCTTGAGTTGTTAGGTAGTCATAATAGGAGGTGGGTTTGTGTCCGGTCAGATTATAAAAATCTGGGCTGCAACGGCAATAAAAACCGTTTGTCAGGTATTCGAAAAATTCTGCCCGTGTGCTGCCAAAATCGTTTTCGAAGTCAATCATATTCTGTGCGCGATATTCAAGTGTTTTACCCATGGCACGGCCAAGATCCAAAGCAATTTCATCCATGTTTTGAGGTTGTGGGCCAGTGAGATCGTAAAACTTGTTGGCGTGTTTCTCGGGGCCCTCATTAAGAATAACGGATGCTGCATACGCGATATCACGTGTAGCGATGAACGAGTTACGTGACGTACCTAAAGGATTGCTGAACCAGCCTTCAGATTCGATGTTGTCGCAGTCTGTTTTCAGTAGATGGTTCATGAAGAAATTGTTGCGTAATACGCTTACTGGTGGGCCTGCATCAATAAGTGCCTTTTCGCCCCACCAGTAATGTTGCAACATGAGGGGGATTGCAGCACCCGCTCGTGAGGAATGCATGTCAGGGTTGTAGGAAGCAGTGTTGGTGTCTGCCCCCATACAGCTAATGCGAATCACATGTTTAATCTGTTCGCCTCGCTGGCCTAATGCCTTGCAAAAGGCGAGATGGCCTTCCAGCATGGGGTCCAGAGATGCAGAATATACAGCACTGACGCCCTCTAGAGCTATGTCCCACGTGGTGTTGTCGTTTAGGTCGAACTTGACGACTTCATCCGCACCCAATTCGCGCAGTGAGTCTGCCTTTTCCATACTGAAACAGCAGGCTCGTACTGTGAATTTTTTCTCTTGTGCAAGTAACGCGGTAAGCTCCTTACCAATACGGCCTGAGGCGGACGTGATAAGAACGATAGGTTTGTCCATGAGAGGTTCCAGTGGGGATAGGGCGAATAATGATTAATAATAGCGGGCATACCACCACCTTTGACAATTATTGTTGTTTTAAAGAACACTGGCGCAATAAGTGCTGCTCAGCCCAAGTGAAGAAATAGTGCGCCTTTGGGTATTGTTTGCAGAACGATGTACGACACAACATGTCGGATTGTAGTGTCGCAACCGGGCTTGTATATATAAAGCTCATTGGTAAAGTTGTTGCAAAGCAAAAAAGTAATTCGTTGTGGGGCTTTATGAATCTACGAAATATTTACAACTGGAATTTCATAGATTTCTCGTCTATATAGCTATTCTGTATAAACTTTTTATGTTTTTTAGTAGCGGCTAAGAATGCGAATACCACTGTATCGTAGCCAGCTGATTAGATTTACTAGTGAGTGCCCAGTGCGGCAATGTCCGGTATTTTCTCCTGCAGAGAGCAAACAGGGGACTCATCCTTGGCGCAGCTGGTAGTAATAAAGGACTAACAGATGTGTGACAGAAATATCGGAAGTGTCAAGTGGTAGCTGATTCGCATGAGCACAATGGCACAGAGGTACATGTGGCCTGTCTGATGTGCGATGTACTATGTGAAATTCCTGAACTTGGGCCTGGCGAACAAGGAGCCTGCATTGGTTGCGGTGCTGTGTTATCGGCGCGTTCCACTTATGGTCCGGGTTTGTCACTGGCCTGTGCGCTGGCCTCTTTAGTTATGCTCGCGTTGGCTTATGTGTATCCCTTTCTAACCCTTGAATCTAGCGGCTTAGGGCATCAACTATCGTTGATAAGTTTGCCTGAGACGATGTTGGCCTTTGGCCGACCGGGGATTGCGGCAAGCATCGTATTGCTCACGCTTATTTTTCCGACGATCCTGACGCTGCTCAATATTTCTGTATTGATCCCGTTCCATTTTGGTATGACTGCGCCTGACTACGCAATACCTGTACTCCGGTGGAGCCATCATTTAACCCACTGGAGCATGGTTGATGTATTTGTCATAGGGGTGCTGGCTAGCCTGACAAAAATCATCAGCCTTGCTGACATAACATTAGGGATTGGTTTTTGGGCCTACATGGCGTTTGCTCTTCTAGGGCTGGTTTCGTTTTGGCATTTTGACCGTGCACCCCTTTGGCATTGGACCGAACCACACATACGGCACGGTGAGCACAAGGCGGGTATTGCTACATGAATGATGCGCCCAAAAAAGCCTGGGAAGAGGGGTTGCAAGCTTGCCATGTATGCCAGCGACTCGAGCCTTTAGAGGTGGAACGATGTGGTCGCTGTAATACGGTGCTGCGTGTGCGTAAAGAGGATAGTCGTCAGCGTACCTTGGCACTGACTTTCACGGCCAGTCTGCTTATGATACCTGCTCACACCTTGCCAATCATGACAACAGAAACTCTTGGTAGTGCGGATGCAAGCACCATAGTAGGTGGGGTTGTGACTCTGTGGCATCACGGTTCCTATCCTATTGCATTGGTCATCTTTATAGCAAGCGTGGTTGTACCCTTCGGCAAGTTGATTGCACTCTACTGGGTAATTCTAGGGCGTATGGGGCTCGATTTAGATAGTGCCGTTCGTCGCAGTTTTTTGTTCAGGATGTCACATATGGTGGGTCCTTGGTCGATGATCGATGTGTTTGTAGTCGCTATTTTAGTGGGGTTGGTGCAGTTGGTTGGGGTGCTACAAATATACCCTGGGCTTGCAGTCGTCTCTTTTGCAGCAATGGTTGTGGTAACGATGCTAGCGGCTAACTCATTTGATGAGCGGCTTATCTGGGATAGAGTAAAAAATAAATGACAAATAGCGATCAAAAAGCAAAGGTGTCAAAGCGTAAGCGCGTATCGGCGGTGTGGCTTATACCGATCTTTGCAATGATGGTAGGTGCGTGGTTTGTATATTCTGACTACAAGCAGCAGGGCACTGAAATCGTGTTGCATTTCAATAGTGCCGAGGGCATTGTTGCGGGTAAAACTAAAATTAGGCATTTGAGTATCAATGTGGGAGAGGTGACTAATGTAGAGCTAAACGAGGCGCTTGACGCTGTTGAAGTTCGCGCCCGCATGCACCCTGATGTCGTGCCGCTGTTGCAGGAAGATACTCGTTTTTGGGTAGTGCGGCCACGCATAGGTGCAAGTGGCATCTCTGGCCTAGGCACTTTGCTCAGTGGTGCCTATATCAACTTCAACCGAGGAGTTAGTGAAACACCAACGCGCACTTTTATTGGCGAAGAAGAGCCTCCAGTTTCTCCAGCATCCGCTGACGGTTTACGCGTTCGATTACGCAGTGATAGTGGTAGTGCGATGCACGTGGGTCAGCCGGTGTTGTATAAAAATTATCGAGTAGGGCAGGTAGAGAGTGCTCGTTTCGATCATAAAACTGAGCAACTGATTGCTCAATTATTTATCGAGGCGCCGTACCATACGTTGCTCAATACTCAATCGCGTTTTTGGAATGTCAGTGGGGTTAGAGTTAAGTCTCGTGCGTCTGGATTTGAAGTTGTAACAGGTTCGCTTGAGTCAATGTTGATTGGAGGAGTGTCTTTCGATGTACCTGAAGGTTCGGAGGAGGGAGAAGGAATTGCAGATAATGCGATATTTGATCTTTACCCGGATCGCGAGAGTATCGATCAAATCCCGTATGAATATGGGTTTGATCTCGTTATGTTGTACACAGGGTCTTTGAGGGGGTTACTCGTTGGTGCGCCGGTTGAGTTTCGTGGGCTTCAGATTGGAAATGTTATGGACTTTGGATTTGAAGTTTTTGATAAAGCGCAAATGGATGCTTTATCAGAAGGCGAAGAAGAGAGGACAGTGCCTATTTTGTTACGGATCGAGCCGGCTAGATTGATTGGTGAAGATACGCAAGAAAATATCGATCGTGCCATGCTTGGGATTACTGACTCTGTGCAGCGCGGATTGCGTGCCACATTGCGCCAAGGCAGTCTTATCACAGGTGCTCAGTACGTATCATTTGAAGAGCTTGCGGGTGATGGTGAAGGTCAGATTGAGCAAATTGGCAATGCCTTGATTATACCATCGCAGTCTAGTGGAATTGGTCTGTTGACAAGCAAGGTTGGCGAAACTCTAGACAACTTGAACAATATGCCTGTTGATGCTGTTGTCGCTGAGGTGATGGAAACAATGAATTCTAGCCAACGCACACTGCGTCAATTAAATACAACACTGGCAGATGTATCTGCCGATTCAGCGTTATATGGCTCAGTGCAAGATTCATTGAAACAGTTACAGACAACACTAAAAACCGTTGATCAGTTGGCTGGTTCTCTTAAAGAAAAACCAAATCAACTCATCTTTGCGAGCCCGAAAAGAGCCGATAGAATTCCCCGAGGGTCAAACAGGTGATTTACAAGAGCCGGCGAATTTCGTCATTTAAATCTGTTTGCGCTAAGCTCAGTGCTATTTTAATGTTGGTTTTGGTAGCAAGTTGTGCATCAAAGCAAGTAACAACACAGTTCTACACAATGCAAACAGTAGCGTCCGAACAGGAAGCAGTGAAGGGTAGCGTAGGATTAGCTAAAGCGAATATACGTATAGCCGATGTGTCAGCTGCGGCTTTCTTAGCGCAAACTGGCATCATAACCGCGGATGCTGACGGCATGATCTACCCGGCTAACTATCACCTTTGGGCGGAGCTGCCAGAGGTGGCTATCAAGCGCCGCCTAGAACGCTGTTTTTTGCAAGACACAAGAAGTGAACGCAAACCACTTCTGATCGGACTTGAAGTTCATAGTTTTCAAGGCGACGGTGATGGCGGTGTTATTTTTGGAGGTGTCTGGACCAGCGCACAGCAGAGTACACGAGCCGACAAAGATACCTTCTTGTTTGAGTACCGTGAAAGGCAGTTAGGTGATGGTTATGGACCGCTGGTGGCCGCACTATCGCAGACAGTACAGCAACTTTGCGTTGATATACTCGATGAGGTTTGAGCTACCTAGATTGAGCTCTTTTTGCACCGAGGTAAATGCCAGCATTCAAGATTCCCTTTTACGCGAGAGTGCCGGTTAGTCAATTTTCTGGCAACAGCGTTGGGCACGAGTTGCTTTATGTTGAAACAACTAAGCCTCCAGCAAAGATTGCACTACATCGAGCTAGCTTACCTGCTCGCTACCGGTAGCCTGCGTTGTGCGTTGAAAAAGAGCACTAGTCGCAAAAAACGCAACGGTAAATAAAAGAATTAACAACCCTATATAGGTGGCTATTTACTACAGCTTAATTGGTATTTTCATTGTATTGTTTACTTTAGAAGCATGGTGGGAGCACAGAGCTAGCAGGTATAAGTTTTGACAGCTTGCACCTAGGGTTCGAAAGATTCAGTACCGTGCGCCAACAAATTTTGTTTGCTGTTTATTTAATTTAACGAGTTGATTCCGTTAGAAATTCCTGATTACTTGGTTTCCAAGCATTGGCGGGTGTAAAGAGCCCTTGATGATACCTCTCAGGTGGTCTCTGGCAACATAATGGCCCACTTATCTTTTGATGAAATATATTGAGTTCTATTGATCCGTCCAATGATTTGGAGTGCTTGAATGGATTCTGGCTACTATAAATTTGCAAAGTTTAGTTTTGAATATAAGCTCGTTTTTTTATGCGCACAGATTAAGATATATCGCTCAAAGCGACAGATTTGCAAATTAAACAAGCATTAGGAATGAATATAATCAAGTCTATTTTAATTAAGAAAAGAGCGGTACTCTCTGCGTTTACGGATTGTTATCAATAACTGCAGTGGGTGGTCTGTGTATCGGTTACGTGAGTGCCGATGTGTTAGTTGCCGACAGTCCACAGATTGCTGGATTAGAAGACTCCTCAATACCCTTCGGCCTTAGTGTAGATCTTGGCCTGGTAAGAGGTGGCTCCCAACTGGATATAATTGGAGCCGACATTGGTTTTAGTGATGCATCTGCCGCATCAACACTTGCCAACTTTACCATTCCACCCGAGGCAAATTTCGTCCGCATTACCGGTATGGGCGGAAATGATAACGATGTAAGCAGCAGTGAAAACTTGTTTTTTAACAGAGACAAGGAGTATCAAGTAAGTAAACTTGTGATTGATTTAGGTAGCCAAACCTGCTCCGGTCATCTCAGCCTAAATTCACCTGATTTTAATGGAGGTGATAACTATACATTTAGCAACATTGCATTGAGGGCGTCATCTGTAAGCGGAGAGAGTGGGTGTGCCAGATTTTATTCTCTGGGTTGAGGTGCCATTTGGTATGCGCATCATTGATCATCCTGACACTGTTTCAAGTTGTGCTGTCGACACAGATTTTGTAGATCCGCTATCAGTGATACCGCAATTTGATATTGCAACAAATTCATTGGGCAATCAGGTACTCAGAGGCAATGCGGAGCATATCCAACCTAGTGTCGCCTATTTCGTTGTGATGAATGCTCAGTGGGCCGGTCGATCATTAGCCGTGGTGAATAGCATACCTAATAACGGAAGTTTTTCGTCGGGTAAGTTTGATTCTGACTCTGGCTTGTGGTCTGTTGAGGTTGCTGATCTTGCAGCACTTGAATTTATCCCTATCAAACATTTGACTGCTGATGATACGACTATAAACGCCTCACTAATCGGTGAGAGTGAAGTTGTTGATGTTAACGTTACCCGTTTAGCTGATGTGCCCACTCTTACTTTAGTTGATCAATCGGGTGTACAGCGTCTAGAGCTGGACATATCGTCTGCACTCACAACGGCTTTGGTTGATCAGGATGGCTCTGATTTTTACCGGTGATCGAGTTGACGGTGACTTGCGGGACACACCCTTAGTGCCGGCTCAGATAGGTTCACATCTGCATCTAGAGCCAACACGGAAGACGTACTTGCATGGGATTTGTCAATTCTGACATATCAGTCGGACGAAGTTGGTACTTTTCATGTTAGCGCTCGTGTAGTGACGATCGATAACGGTGGTTTTTTGGCTACTACAGATATGGCTGAGGTATCAGATAGCTTTGATGTGGTTTTGGGAGCAGATTTGGATTCGGCTGCTGATAAAAGCGGTGTTTTTAGTTGTGATTAACTGTGAGTTTCGTTAATTAGTAGTGAATTTAGGCATTAATTTCTACTTTCATGGTTTTCCGGTCTGAATTTTGCGCAGCATTTTGACTGAGCTTTTTATGCTTGGTTAACAAGTATTTTTTTGTACGCCGAGCTGCTTTTGTCTTTGGAGTATCAGTGAAAATGAAGTTGATGACTACTGTGATTCGAGCAGTTCGCATTGTGATAGAGAGCCAAGTATGAGTACGGTTAAGCGTGTAGTTGCTGAAGGCGAACGACAACAGAAAAGAGGTTACTGGTTGCGTGAATTTTCATTAATAGCCGTAGTGGCGCTACTGTATATAGGTATTGCTACAGCCGTTACGGCAGCAGATGACGATAATGATGGCTTATCAAATGCCTTTGAAGGAAGCGGTGACATTGATGGTGATGGAACACCTAATAGCACTGATGGTGATGATCAAGGGTTCTATGATTTCGATGGCGATGGAATAACTAACTCTGATGAGAGTTGTGCCATATCAGATATCCATTTGATGCAGATTGCTGATGGGGGCTTAGAGCCTATCGCAAAGCTGTCTGACGGAAACTTTGAAACCTTTATCGAATTTAGTCATGAGCGTGGCAGCGTCGGCAAGAGCTCAACTATCGGACAGTCTGTATTCAATTTTGGAGAAGGTGTAGATTTTGTTGGTATCTTTACGCTGACTTTTTCGAGTCCGATTTTTGACGTAGATATTCTTTTTGACAACCTCGCAATCGAAGGCGAAGTGGGGAATTTTACGGTTGAACTCGAAGATGGATCCGTAATCAATGATGCTGATTTCTCGATTTATCAAGATACAGTTAACGGTTCCAGCAGTAGCGCTGGCATATTTGATCCGTGGTCCTCATCTACGACCAGGTTGGGTGTTAAGAGCTTCAGCGGTGGTGTGCGTCGTATAAGCCCCCCTTCTGACGCTGATAGTGCTAATCAGTACGGGGCTCGAATTCGGCTGACTGATGCCAGTGAATTCGACGGTGTTACCGCTGTCAAGTCAATTTCTTTTGAGCGATTTAGTAGTCTGAACGACGACTTCAGCGCCAAACTTAGCGTCTCAGCGCGTGTTCTGACGGGCCAAGATACTGATGGCGACGATCAGCTTGATTGCTTAGATCTTGATTCAGATGGAGATGGCGTTCCGGACAAACTTGAAGGCTTTGCTGATTCGGACGGAGACGGCGTTTCAGACAATCGTGACCTTGATTCAGATAATGATGGAATCGCTGATGGCGCAGAAGTTGGCATCACCGGCAACGATACTGATGGCGATGGTATTGATGATTTGTTTGATGTTGATGAGACCAACGGT
>JALZWO010000010.1 GCA_023300375.1 Granulosicoccus sp.
GAGGAGCTATGCCAAAACTTTGGATGTCTGGCTATCAAGAATCGAGGCCGTGAGATCGTTGCCCGTCGTGGGGCATTGCTCATACCCGGAACATTCGCATTGGGCATCTTTGTGGCTGCCATGGGTTGGGTGCCGGTAGAGATAGCGTTTACCACGGTAGTGGGCGTGCTGGTCCTGATGAAAATGATATCGCTACGCGCTGCCTATCGAAGCATTGAATGGCCGGTTATTGTATTGCTTGGCTTTCTGATTCCCATTGGGGAAGCTTTACAAACTACAGGTGCGACTGATCTTATTGCGCAAGGCTTTGTTGGTGTGGCTGACGACATGCCCGTGTGGGGTCTGCTGGCACTGATCATTGCGGTATCCATGGTGCTGTCTGATCTTGTGCACAATACACCGACAGCTGTACTCATGGCGCCTGTTGCTTTCAGTATCGCAACGGGGCTAGGCCTGCCACCCGACCCTTTTCTGATGGCTGTGGCGATCGGTGCAGCATCCCCTTACCTCACCCCCATCGGACATCAGTCTAATACGCTAGTGATGGGACCCGGTGGGTATAAGTTTGGCGACTATTGGCGAGTCGGCTTACCGCTTGATATTGTCATTATCTGTGTTGCGGTACCGATGATCATGTGGGTATGGATGTAGTGCGTGCCAGCGATGAGGAACAGCTAGACCGAATCTGATACGCCGAATACGAAAGCGTCAGCCCCTAGTAATGTTGTCGTGCTGTTCATTTATCTTTGCCTCACGCTCGTCCCGCTCTTGAAGTGCAGCACGCAACAAACGGGCATTACGATCATTCGCCCTGAAGATAAAATCAAAAGCGTCTCCCACAAAAGGGACCACCCCAATGATGGTCTCTATTAGCGTGTTAATCAGCATGCGCACGATAACGTATCGCGGAATATTCAGTTTAGATGCGCCGTAGATGAAATACCCCGACAACAGTGCGCCTAGTAAATCACCAATACCAGGAATTAGCCCTAACAGACCATCAAGGCCAATGCGAAAACCACCCGGCAAGCGTATGGCACTATCCATAAGATGGGCAAAGGCTTTAAGCCGCTCCTCTTCCATCTGTTGAGCACTGATTAAGATGTTGTCGGCTGCTAGGCTGCCTTGTGCATCTTGCGCGTGATGATCGGTTATCAGCTCAGCCTTGTCAGATGCCGCGGAGGCGTCCTGTGTGTCGTTGCTTGGGTTGTGCATTGCTTTTATTTGACAGCTAGTGACACGCTAGCCGACCATGCCCCCATCGTCTCGAGTAACTGCAACGATTGATGATCGCGGTGTTGAGGATTCGCCACCGTCTGGCCAGTGTCCTTCGCCTCGTTCGCCAGGGTGCTGCACACCAACAAACATCGTGCGACGATCCGGGCTCCAGGTAAGGCCCGTGATCTCGGCCTGCAATGGTCCCGTTAGGAAACGACGGATTTCACCGGTAGTAGGATCTCCAAGAAGCATCTGGTTATTTCCCTGGCCAGCGAAGTCTTCTGCATTGGAGTAGTTGCCGTCTGTCTGTATCCACAGCATACCGTTTGAATCAAACTTCAAACCGTCGGGTGAATTAAACATATTGCCTACCGAAATATTCGACGAACCTGCACGCTCATCAGAGTGCACAGAGGGATTACCTGCCAATACATACAGATCCCATGTAAACGATGTGCTGGTATGGTCTGCAGACTCTGGACGCCAACGAACGATCTGACCGTATTTGTTTGCTGCCCGCGGATTAGGCCCAGCTACTGGTGTGGCATCACCGCCTGAATTGGTCAATGCTTCACCTGTATCTGCATTCTTGACGCCTCGATTCGAGTTATTAGTCAGGCAGCAATACACCTCGGCAGCCACAGGGTTTGCGCTGACCCACTCTGGCCTATCCATTGTCGTGGCCCCTACTGCGGAGGCCGCTTGTCGCGTATGGATGCACACCTCGGCCATACTCGCCATGCCGGTAGCTTCAGGAGAGAGTTCCAACCACTCACCGCTGCCGTCATCATGGAACTTGGCAGCGTACAGCTTGCCCTCTTCGAGCAAAGAGTCTGTCTCACCACCAGGGGCGTAAACTCCATCAGAGACAAAACGATACAGAAACTCGCCACGCTCATCGTCACCCATATAAACAACGATGTGACCATCACCGTTCACAACCACTTCAGCATTTTCATGTTTGAATCGACCAAGCGCTGTGCGTTTTTTGGGCCGACTGGTAGGGTCGGTAGGATCGACCTCTGTGACATACCCGTGCCGATTGTACTCGTTGGATTCCTTTGCCAAATCGAAGCGATCATCGATTTCATGCCAGCCATAGCCGCGCCCTACCGGTGATATTCCATAGCGCTTCATGGAATCAGTAACGGGGTGTTCCTGATTTTCTGTAGCGAAGTAGCCGTTGAAATTTTCCTCACAGGCCAAGTAGGTGCCCCATGGTGTTGAGCCGTTGCCACAGTTATTGAATGTACCGCGTGCAACCAATCCCTCAGGATCTTCGTTGGTTTTCATCAAAGCGTGACCAGCCGCAGGCCCAGTTATTTGCATTTCGACATCGGGCGTTACTCGGCGATTGTAAGGACTATCCTTAACGATCGACCAAACGCCTTTGTTTTGTTGAATTTCAACGACGGTTAAGCCGTGAGCGTTCATACCTTTTAAAACGTCATCGTCAGTGTCATATTTGCCTTCAGGACGGTTTCCCCAAATCACGCCTCTATTGGCGTACTCATTGTTGGCAATAAGTATAAATTTGTTACCGTGAGGATAGACCTCCATTCCGTCGTTATTGTCACCAAACGAGGTGGCCTGGCTGGCGCCCGTCCCGCGTGTAGCATGATCGAAATCTGGGGCGTCGGACCACAAGGGATCCCCCCAACGACATACAACGCGTGCGGTATAACCAGATGGCACCGTTACATCGTCGGCAGTGCTCATGGCAATGGCATCAAATGCGAATCGAGTGTCTGCAGCGGCAGCTGGCCTGGGCATAAGAGTACTGCCGAATGCCGCAACGCCGCCTAAGGCTACAACACTTTTGAGTAGATCGCGCCGAGACATGGCTCGATCCAGTACACGGTCAAAATCGCTCTGTTCAGGCTTTGGGTTTATATGTTCGTCGAATTCGTCGAACGACAGATCATCTGGGTTTTTCATAAAGCCAGCTCTCCAGTTTTTTGTTTGTTTTTATGTCTTATTTAGGTAGAGAAATAATGAAATAATCATCTGTAGATTTTATTCCAACAGCTCCCCTGTGTGTCCAAACTATCACTAAAGACTCAATAAAAATAGAGCTTATTTGCCATTAAAGCGGTGAATCAAAATAGTGCAGACAAGAGCTGTACGAACATTCAACAGATTCTGAATCTCTTAATAGCGGTAGCATTATTGTTTAACTACGCACGATTAACCAGACATGTACGGTGCCCACTGTTGGTAGCCAGCGGGGCGGCTACTTCAAACAGGTGTTAAATTTTAAGCAAGTGACGCCCATAAGCATCTGAGCCAATGCTGGATCGTAACGATGGCCTTCGTCTCGCATAAAAGCATGTTCGCCGTTGAGCTCGAACCACTCGAAACTTGTTCCAGCGTTGGTTAACGCATCGTAAATGATCTTCCTACCTTCCAATGGCACATGTGGATCTTGCCGCCCCCAGATCATGAGTACCTCACCTTTAATGTCCGGAATGCGAGCCAGTGAATCATCGTTCATGCCCTCACCCAAGCTGCCTTTGTGAATGTCCGTGGCATAAAAGCAAACACAAGCATCCACTTCCGGGTTCATCGCGGCGCGGAACGCGAGATGACCGCCGAGGCAAATTCCAATCGAGCCAATTTTACCGGTACAGCCCGCATCGTTTTGCAAATATTCTATAACCGCGCGAGCATCGGTATCGTAGCTGGCGATCGTCTTTGTCGTTTTTAGCTCGTTGCCCCGATCTGTGCCCGATTTGTCATAAGCGAATGCCTCGCCAGGTTGGGTGTACTGGTGATAGACATCCGGAACACAAACAATGAATCCATGGCCTGCGATCATCGCAGCGGTTCGAGCAATCGGCGCGGTCATCTGATAAATCTCAGAATAGAGCACAATTCCCGGATACGGCCCACCTCCTGAAGGGCGGAACACATGAGTGCGCATGGGTCCGTCAGGAGTTTTGAGATCTGCGTGCTCTAGTGGTTGAAGTTGCATAAGGGCACCGTGAGAAAGTTGTATCTAGTATACCGAACCACTAGCATGTGAGCACTCTGAGGTACGACTTTCGGCGATGATCCAGAGTGCGTTGTACAATGATGGCGTCTGTCTTCGACTTCTATAATCGCGTACCAAGCACCCTTTTTAATCACTTTGGAATAGCATGACAATTAATCAAAAATTGGCCGGTAAGAACGTTCTGATCACCGCTGGTGCACAGGGTATTGGCGAATCTATTACCAAGCACTTTATTGACAGCGGCGCAAACGTTGCCATTCATTACTATTCCAGTGCAGATGTAGCTGAAACGTTAGTTGACTATGCCGGCAGTAAAGGTGTTAACGCCATTGCTATCAGTGGTGACCTGACACAGGAGAGCGATGCTAATGCATTGGTCGACAACACGATAAAAGCATTGGGTGGTATCGATATTCTCATTAACAATGCCGGTTCACTGGTAGCTCGTAATATGCTCAGTGAAATGGACACTGAATTCTGGCATAAGGTGATGGACATCAATCTTACCTCTATGATGTTTGTGACGAGAGCAGCGTCTCCTCATCTAACCAAAAATGAAAACAGCAGTATTGTTAATCTTGCATCACTAGCCGGACGTAAAGGTGGGCACCCAGGCTCACTTGCTTACTCAACGAGCAAAGGTGCAATTCTTACGTTTACCAGAGCGCTCTCAGCAGAACTAGGACCTCAGGGCACACGAGTCAATGCCGTAGCCCCAGGCCTAATTCTTGGTACTTCGTTTCATAATACCCACACGTCAAAAGAATCAGCGGATGCGACCACCGCAAGCATCCCTATTTGTCGCGCTGGCAACGCAGCTGACGTGGCACGAGCGGTTATATATCTGGCCTCCGAATACGACGGGTTTATAACGGGTGCAACACTGGATATCAATGGTGGTGTTTACAATATGTAGTCTAGTTTCCTTTGCGCAACCTTATAGCTGCAACTAGTTAATAAAGGTTTTGAATAAAGATAATAACTGCACAATATTGTCGGGTTGCACTTCAAAGCCACCTTTTAGACAAATTGGCCAATATCTCGGGCCACTGCACTGATGTCTGTGCAGATGGGCTTCTATTTCCATGTGCCCTGTGGCATCAGAAGAGCGAATTTCTAGAGTAAATTCATCAGGGCTCAGGCTTGATATTGTGGCACTACCCCTTCTTTTATCGTCGAGTCTTTTTAAGTCCGAGATGAACCTTTCCATTTGAGTAAGCTCGAGCCAAACACCGTCGTAGGAGCCAGAAAACTCACGAAAACTTAAAGCCACACTAACGTTAACATCGCCAGCACACGGCATATCCTCTGGTATTCTTTCCAGTTCTTCTATTTCTACGTGTTCTGCTTTTGATCCAATTCTCATACGGTGGCATGCCCTCTGTGTAGTTAACAGTAGCGCTAAGCTCCATTTTCAGCCAACGCAGGCTTGTAAGGCACTCATCGTTTTATGGCGACTGCAAATGATAGCTTCAGAGTAATGACAGATTGGGTATACCGATCCAGCCCGCTCATAAGTAATGCAGATACTCGATTGCTACGGCAATGTGAAAAGGAAGTTGCCATCCTTACACACGAGAGGCGTTTCATTAGACACTAACTTGCACCTTTCATTAGCTATATTGTAGCTACCCAAATCTATACCCGTGCCTGATGTGGTGATGCCATCAGCAGAAATATTTGTCCAGCCCACTAGTATCTGCCTCACGCAAT